>JBAUIP010000196.1:0-2495 GCA_049683055.1 Pricia sp. | reverse complement strand
GTTCGTGGATGACCTCCCAAAACTGATCTTTGTTGATGACCGTGTGTACGGAACTCCAATTTTCTTCCGCGAGCGGAAGGACGGTGGGGCTACGCATGCCGGGCAATAAAGCCAGAATTTCGTCCAATTTTTCGTTGGGTGCGTTTAGCAAAACGTACTTGAACTGCCGGGCCTGTAAGACGGATTGAATCCGAAACTGTATCCTTTTTAAAATTTCCCGGCGTTCGTCGGATATTTTCGGGGATACCGCCAGCACGGCCTCACTTTTTAGCATGACCTCGACCTCCTTCAGATTGTTCTTGAAAAGGGTACTTCCACTGGATACAATATCGCAAATGGCATCTGCCAAGCCTATATTCGGAGCTATTTCCACCGAACCGGTAATGATGTGCAGGTCGGCGTTGACTCCCTTTTTCTTCAAATAGTGACGTACCGTATTCGGGTAGGATGTAGCAATACGTTTTCCTTCAAAATCCTGAACGGAGTTGTATTTGACGGACTTCGGAACGGCCAGTGAGACTTTGCACTTCGAGAATCCCAACTTCTCAACGATGGCTATATCCTCCCCTTTTTCTATCAGCACGTTCTCCCCGATAATAGCGATGTCGACCACCCCATCACGCAAATACTGGGGGATGTCGCCGTTGCGCAGGTAAAATACCTCCATCGGAAAGTTTCTGGACGAGGCTTTTAGTTGGTCCTTCCCATTATCGATCGAAATGCCGCAATCCTTCAATATTTGAAGAGAATCATCATTAAGACGACCCGATTTCTGTATGGCGATTCTTATTTTCATCAACTAGTAATTTTATGTTTTATTCCCGCGGAGTCGGGAATCCTTGATTCCTTTTTCTAAAACTGAGCCTTCTAACCGTCGTTGGTCACAGTTCTTGTTCGACAGATTTCCGCCTTCGCGGAAATGACCTAAAATATTCAATAAAAAAACCCGCTTGATCGCTCAAACGGGTCGTAAAATTATCTTGTAACACTACAATTCATTTCTACCTCGCCTGAGAGCCAGTTTCAAAATGATGATGTGTGTTTTTATTTCTCATTACAGTCGTAAAACTAAGAACTCCTTTCTAGTCGACCAAATTTATTTTAGTTATTTCCCAAAATCAAGGGAAGGCCCCCTTGGTCACCACCTCCCACGATAACGACTTTCGCGTTGGCCGATTGTGCCAGTTTTAAAGTGGCATCGATACCCTTGTCCTTCAAAATCTGATTGTTGAGCGATTCACTGAGGATGCGGTTGGCATCTGCCTTACCTTGGGCCTCGATCCGAACTTTTTCCGCTTCTTTGGAGGCGGTCACAAGACGGAATTCATATTCAAGCGACTCCTGTTCCTGTTTTAGTTTACGCTCAATCGCATCCTTGATGGTGCCTGGTAAGGTTACGTCCCTGACCAAAATTTCGTTCAGCTGGATGTATTGATCGTTCACGATTTTTTTGGTTTCCTCAAAAATTTCCGCTTGAATCGCATCCCGCTTGCTGGAATAAAGTTGCTCCGGAGTGTATCGTCCCACCACGCTTCGGGCCGCGGACCGTATGGCAGGAAGCAGAATTCGTTCTTTATACATCTCACTTTTCTCTTGATGCAGTTTTCCCAGTTGCTCGAATTTGGGTTGAAACCAAGCCGAAGCTTCCAATTGAATGTCCAATCCGTTGGAAGAGAGCACTTTCAATTTTTCGAAAACCTCTTGTTGTCGCACTTCATAAACGAACACCTTGTTCCAGGGTGCTACGATATGAAAACCTTCCCCCAAGGGCGGCTCATCGGTAACCACACCTCCCCCGAAAGTTTTGTATAAGACCCCGGCTTCCCCGGAACCAATGGTCACGGCGGATTTTGAAATCAGTATGACCAGTATGATGAGGCCGAAAATGACCGGTAAAGCAATCTTTGGTAATTTGTCCATGGTGTTTTTTTGATTTGAAACGGATGGTCCGTTCCTTAAATTAGTCCGTTGTATTTTCTTATGAACCACTCGGCGGCCAATGCTGCGGCAATGAGGGCCAGAAGTATTTTGAAATCGATCAAAGATACGACATTTTGCTCGCCTTTTTGAACCGGCAAGAAACGGCGGTCTTGCGCGAGGTCGGCAAAAAGAGCTTCTGCCCGCTTCGGAAAATAGGATTGTCCTCCAGTGTTTTGCGCCAGACGGGCCAATTTTTTGTAATCTGTGGATATCAGTTGTTTTTCAACATCGAAATCCAAAATGGTAAAACTTCCAGATTTTGAAAGGGTTTCGTTACGTACCGAGGCCGTAAAACTGTAAGTACCCGGAGCCAAATTGCTTAGATCCGCTTCATAATAACTTCCCTTAAAAAGCATTGGCACCTCATTGGTGGCATCCGTATTCGCATTTTTTAGCCTTAAATCTATGGTGGCATTGGCATCGAGCACGTAGGTTTTATCAAAATAGGTAGCTCTGATACTAGCCTCGCTACTCCCCTTGTAAACGGAAGTATAGTCCAAAGTCAGGCGTTCGCG
>JBAUIP010000195.1:0-2341 GCA_049683055.1 Pricia sp. | reverse complement strand
GGCGAACTGGAGAATAAAGGAATCGAGTTTTCCACCAACATTAAGCTTTTCCGAAAAAGCGATACTGGGTTCGACTGGTCGCTATTCGGTAACTTTGCCTATAACAAAAATGAGGTGACCGAACTTCCCGGTGATGGAATCGTAGAAGGATTTTTTACCGCGATTGCCGAAGGAGAGCGATTGGGGGCATATTACCTAACACCCTGGTTAGGAGTCAATCCGGGTAACGGTTCCCCGCTTTATCTCGATATAGACGGCAATGTCACCGATGTGTATTCACCCGCGGACCGCAGGTTCTCGGACAAAGGGCGAGACCCTTTGTATACCGGGGGTTTTGGCACCAGGGCGAGCTACGGCAACTTTAGTCTGAATGTGCTTTTCTCGTACGCGTTCGAACAGTACCGCTATAACCGTACCTTGGCACTCATAGAAGACCCCGGCTTTTCACAATTGTTCAACCAATCGACCAATATACTGACCGAATGGCAGCAGCCGGGCGATATTACCAGTATACCGTCCCCGAGTTTCAGTTACGGTTTTGACACGCAGTCCACACGTTATTTGGAGGATGCGTCGTTCGTACGTCTCCGGAATATTAAGCTGGCCTTCAATTTCCCCAGTGATATGCTGAAACGCAACAATTTTATGAAGGATGCAAGTATCTACTTACAAGGCCAAAACCTGCTCACTTTTACGAAATGGCAGGGCTATGATCCCGAGGGCAGTGTTGCTAGCGGTTATTTCGGTTATCCTACGGGACGGACCATGACAGTAGGCCTGGACATAACATTTTAAAAATTAGATGATGAAAAAATATATAACAGGAATCGTTTTGTTAGGCGGTATATTGATACAATCGTGTAGCGACGCATACGAAATCGAACCCCAGAACTCGATTACCGGCGAAGTGGCCTTTCTGACCGTAAGCGATATGGAATTGGGACTCAACGGGGTCTATGATATTTACGACCCGGAGGGGGTCATCGCCTTTTCCTCCATTTTTACCGATGACACTAAAATTGGGGAAGATAATGCAGGCCAGAACGCTGCCTTCCATAATTTCCTTTTGGATGCCGGTACGGGTCAAGCCAGCCGCATTTGGAACGGTATGTACAATCTGATCAATAGTGCCAGTCGAGTCATCGAGGCATCGGAAAACATCATGCCGGCCGACAATGCGGAGCAGGCGCGCTATAATTTTGTACTGGGGCAATGTTACGCAATACGGGCCTTGGCACATTTACACCTGATGACTTTCTATAGCACTGATTACCAGCCCGAGACCCCGGCGGTTCCCTACATTGACGGGGTGAATGTATTCGAAGAACCGGCCCGCAATACGGTGGCAGAGGTAAGTACAGGCATCACGGCCGATCTTGACAGGGCCGAAAATCTTATTCCTGATGGATTTAGCGATATCAACTACCTGACTCAAGATGGCCTGACCGCTATTCGTGCGCGCTTGGCACTCTATACAGGGGACTATGCCGCGGCCGAAGGCTTTGCAGGAGAGCTCATCGATAACTATGAACTGGCCGGAAGAGATCCCTATTTTTTTATGTTTGTAGGGGATACCGACGTCACGGAGGTCATTTTTAAGGTGAAACATATTCCGAATATCGACAATGGAATCGGGTTTGAGTGGTTTACCAATATCGGCGGTTCGTATTTGGAAGTCTCCAATGAACTGGTACAGATAGCCGACCAAGATGACGGCTTTGATATTAGAAGATTTGTGGTCTATACCCGCCAAGATGCCTTTGGAACCGAGGACACCCAAGAACGGGTCAATAAATATACCGGAGCCCCGGACGGCGTTTACGGGGTGGCCGATGTTAAGATTTTCCGGGTTTCCGAAATGTATTTGATTCGGGCGGAAGCCAGGGCAAGGCAGGATAATCTGCTCGGTGCCGCCCAAGACATCACGGCACTGCGCAACGCCCGTTTTTCCCGAGAGGATGTAGCTACGCCATATTCGGACTTCGATACCGCATTGACCGCGATTTTGGCCGAAAGGCGTTTGGAACTCTGTTTTGAAGGGCACCGCTATATCGATATCAAGCGCACCCGTGATTTTACCGGCACCGGTATCGTCCGTTCGGCCGAGCTCAATGACTGTGGTCCAGGAACAGGCACAAGTAATTGTGTACTGGCGGTTGGAGATTACAGGTTCACTTTGCCCATTCCAGCGACGGAACTGGATGGCAATGGCGTTATTCAACAAAATCCTGGTTATTAAAACCAGTGAACTAATCCGAAGGTTCATGAACACCTCAAAAAAAAATAAACAGATGAAAAAGTTTCTAATAGTTTTCGTTTTGGCATTGATGTGGGTTTCCTG
>JBAUIP010000194.1:0-14832 GCA_049683055.1 Pricia sp. | reverse complement strand
GGATTTTACCAACTACAAAAGCCTGTTCGAGTTGATGGAAAGCCTCGTGCAGCCCCCTGATCTGCTCATTTATCTGAGGAGTTCGATTCCCAATCTGGTAGACCAGATCCATAAGCGCGGTCGGGAGTATGAAAACAGTATTTCTATCGATTATCTGAGCCGGCTCAACGAGCGCTATGAGGCTTGGATTCACGACTATGAAAATGGTAATCTACTGATTATCAATGTGGATGACGTTAATTTTGTGGATAACCCAGAGGATTTGGGGACGGTTATCAACAAAATCGACGCTGAGATTCATGGGTTGTTTTAAATAAATCCGTTTTCCCTCGCATGTTCTACCGCCTGCTTGGAACTTTCCACTAACAGCACCGGAGTAGTCTTATAGTCTTCGAAAAGGCCCCTGACCCGCTCCATCCTCTTTCTATGGTCGACGCTTCTAAGATAAATCGCGAGGATGTTGTCAGGATGTTGCTCCGCAATTTCGATATAAATATCCGCATCGTGCTCGCCGCTATCGCCAATCAATATAAATTCCAAATCCGGATAAGTTTTAAGGATGTTGAGGATTTCCTTTTGCTTCTGGGGTTTTTCATCATCGGCCTTCAAACCTCCCCACTTCGGGAAGTTCCGCAGCAAAATGGGACCCTTCGGGAAATTATTTTTTGTGAGGAACATTTCGAGATAGCGGTACAGATTCCAAGGACTGTGGCTTACGTAAAAAATGGGATTTGCGGAATGGCCGGACTTTCCTCGGTGTAGTAATCCGTAAAATTCTGCTGCGCCATCCAAAGGTGTCCGCTGACCGGGACGTTTGAAAAAAGTATTAAAAAGAACTTTCCATTTGAGCGAGGAAACCACCCCCGTATGCAGAATGGTATCGTCGATATCGCTAATGACTCCATAATCTGCCGATGCCGATGGTATCAAAAGTTCCCCCGGAAAACGGTTTTGATGTAAGATTTCCCGTTTCAGCCCGATATCGGAGTAAGAGATTTCGTAATTGACCCATCCCTCCTCGTTGGCAAGTTCCCTCAGATTTTCTACTGAGGTGTCAATAAGGTAATATCCGTGGTTGTCCGTTTTCCCGTGGGCGGTTCTACCATCCGAAAATTGCACGTTCACCCCGGTATTGCGGATTTCGTCGGTCTCAAAACGCTTGACCGAATTCCACAGCAGGTTGAGAAATCCTTTTTTGGAGAGGTCGATTTCCTCATCTTCCAAGGCCCTTCCACGTGCATAAAAATGGGAGTCGGTGCCATAGCTCTGAAAAGCTATAATTTGAAGTCTGTCTTTCTTTCCGAACCAAGCCATAGAGGGCAAATATAGGAAAAAGCTTGGGGGATGAAAGAGCTCGATCCCTGCCCTTATTTTCGAATATCAACGCTCTCGATAGTAATCTCTTTTTCTGAATCTTTAGATTCGTTGACGGCAGCTTCGAAAGCCTTCAACTGGCTTTCCACTTCGGCTTGGGTGCCGCTGAACGTTTTTTCCTCGCTGACTTTTTCACCATTTATCACAGTATTATAGGCAATCGTCGCTTCGGCAAGATAGTCTTGTTCAGCATTCATCTCGATTTGGATTTCTTTTGTGCTATCAACGTCGGCCACGCCTATTTCGCTCATAGCGATACTGGGCGCGATAACCAAGGCAACGACGGACATCAATTTTAAAAGGATGTTCAACGAAGGTCCGGAAGTATCCTTAAAAGGATCTCCGACCGTATCGCCCACGACCGCCGCCTTGTGTGCATCGGTGCCTTTTCTGCCGTCGGATTCAATCATTTTCTTGGCATTGTCCCAAGCACCACCGGCATTGGACTGGAAAATCGCCATCAGAACTCCCGCAGTGGTTACTCCGGCCAAAAGACCGCCTAACATTTCCGCCCCCCCGATAAAGCCGACCGCAACGGGTACGGCGATGGCCAGAAGTCCGGGCAACACCATTTCTTTCAACGAAGCTTGCGTGGAAATCGCCACACATTTGTCATATTCAGCCACCCCATCGGCCGCATCGAAAATGGCACGGTCTGCCTCGGTGGCCTTGGACATATCGGAATCATATTTTCTCATCACACCCAAAGCGGCCTTGAGCTCGGGAATATCGCGGAACTGGCGGCGCACCTCCTCGATCATCGCCAATGCGGCGCGGCCTACGGCGTTCATCGATAAGGCCGAAAACACAAAGGGAAGCATCCCCCCGACCAGCAGTCCGGCCATGATATCGGGTCTGGAAACGTCGATGGAGGTCACATTGGCGACCTTCATAAAGGCAGAGAACAGTGCCAAGGCGGTCAAAGCCGCGGAGGCGATAGCAAAACCTTTACCAATGGCCGCTGTAGTATTTCCAACGGCATCCAAAGTATCGGTTCGTTCGCGTACTTCACTCGGCAGCTCGGCCATTTCGGCGATTCCACCGGCGTTGTCGGAAATCGGTCCGTAAGCATCAACGGCCAATTGAATACCTGTGTTGGCCAGCATCCCGACCGCTGCAATAGCGATTCCATACAATCCTGCAAAATAGTGGGATACCAAGATAGCGGCCGCAATCAAGATAATCGGCACGGCGGTGGACATCATCCCCACACCCAGACCGGCGATAATATTGGTAGCAGCTCCGGTTTCGGATTGCCTAACAATTCCGGTGACCGGCTTGGTTCCGGTACCGGTATAATATTCGGTAATCTTACCCACCCCAAGTCCGGCGACCAGACCGGCAATCGTGGCCCAAAAGATACCCATCGCACCGCTCGGCAAGCCATCTAAGGAGTCGGGAATCATGGCGTTGATAATAAAATAGGAAGCCACGACCATCAATCCGGCCGATAAAAATTCCCCAATGTTCAGCGCTGTCTGCGGATTCCCACCATCCTTGACCCGAACGAAAAAGGTTCCGATAATGGACATGATAATCCCAACGGCGGCCAAGACCAAAGGTAAGTAGACCGCACCCAATCCCCCGAAATCAGGGGTAATGATAAAAGCGCCCAAAACCATGGTACCTATAATAGAACCCACATAGGATTCAAAAAGGTCGGCGCCCATTCCGGCCACGTCCCCTACGTTATCACCGACGTTATCGGCAATGGTAGCTGGGTTCAACGGGTGGTCTTCGGGAATACCCGCTTCAACTTTTCCCACCAAATCCGCCCCTACATCGGCGGCTTTCGTGTAGATTCCCCCACCCACACGGGCGAAGAGGGCAATCGACGAAGCTCCCAATGAAAATCCGGATAAAACATTCAGTACCAAAACCAAGTTATCGGCTCCGGGCCAAATACTCTGATAGATCATAAAAAGTCCGCTGAGCCCCAAGACCCCAAGGCCAACGACACCGAGGCCCATTACGGAACCACCGGCGAAGGCGACTTCCAAAGCCTTTCCCAAAGAAGTTCGGGCAGCCTGGGTAGTGCGAACGTTGGCCTTGGTAGCCACGCGCATCCCGATAAAACCGGCCAAGGCAGAGCAGATAGCCCCGACGATAAAAGAAACCGCTACCATGCCGTCGGATCCTATTTCGTTGGAGCCCTTAAAGAACAATAACACGGCTACCGCCAGCACAAAAATCGAAAGGATCTTATATTCCGCCTTCAGGAACGACATCGCCCCATCGGAGATATTCTTGGCAATCCGGGCCATTTTGGCATCGCCGACATCCTGCTTCGCGACCCATGCATTCTTGATAAAAACAAACAAAAGGGCCACGATTCCGAAGACCCATAAATAGTTGACTAATAGTTCCATTTCAGTTAGGTATTTTTTTAACGGGGGCTAAAGTAGTGAAATGGGTAGAATAAAAAAAGCCATTCTCTTTTATAAGAATGGCAACTTTCAATTCTGATCTTTAGACTATCCGCAAAACGGAATCCAGCCCGTTTATAGGAAAAATATGTCGGTCAAATCATAAAAGTACGTCGGTCTTTGTGGTCGCTTTCCACGTATCTTTCTACACATTGACGATAAATTTCGACGGCCTCCTCTGCATTGCCCCAACCTCCAGTATCGACCTTTTTCTCCTCCAAATCTTTATACACCTGAAAAAAATGTTCGATTTCCTTTAATCGATGTGGGTTTAGGTCGCTGATATCATTGTTATTACTCCAAATCGGGTCGGACACGGGTACACAGATGATTTTCTCATCGGGCCCTTTCTCATCGGTCATATGAAAAACGCCGATGGGCCGAACTTCCATGACCACCATAGGATAGGTCGGTTCGGTGCCCATGACCAGTACGTCGAGTGGATCTTGGTCCAAGGCCAAGGTCTCCGGGATAAATCCATAATCACCGGGATACATCATTGAGGAGAAAAGCATCCGGTCAAAGCGGATCTTGTTCAAGGTAAAATCATATTCGTACTTGTTTCTGCTTCCCTTTGGGATTTCAATGAGGGCATCGAAGGTGATATCTACTTTTTTAGCCATTATATAAAGGTTTTTTTGAGGATGCGAAGGTACGAAAACTTAAAAACTAAATCCGAAACTTCCTGTTATACTAAAAGGACGCGCTTGGGGATTATCCAGATAGTTGCCCCGGAAATTAAAATCAATCCGGAAAATCTTGAAAATATTGCCCACCCCAAGAGAATACTCGTAATAAATCTTATCATCGGGTGCCTGTAAGGGAATATTTGTAGGGGAGCTCAGCGCAATATTTTCGTCGGACAGTTCGCCCCAAACCCCTCTCAATCCTACAATTTCACGGAGGTCGAGTTTGCGCAACAAGGGAATTCTGGAAAACAGACGTCCATTGAAATTGTGTTCAAGATGTACGGATGCATAGGTGTCCGTCACAAACTCATAAAAATCAAGGTTGGGGAAGGTGTTGTACAGCGAAAAAAGCGTCTGGTTTCCGGGGATGACGTTCAACAGCCCGAGCGGCACTTCCCCAAAGGTTTTGCCCAGTTCAACGGTACTCAGCAGCCTTCCGAACCCGCCCAACTGCCAAGGTTGGCTGTAGGAAAATTGGAGTTTGCTGTAATTGAAATCGCTTTCCAGAAACCCCTCGAGACCTCGGGTGTAATTGAGCAGTAGGGTGCTATAATCGTCATTGATATCGCTGCGCTCGACCCCGAAACCGATGGTGCGCTTGCCGGGGGTGTAAATGAGCGTGGTATTGACATCGAACTGTTGTATTACGGAGGATATTCCGGTTGGTGCATCGAGATCCACATAGTCGAGGCTAAAGGCGTCGGGCAGTGCGGAACTTAAGGTTCGGAACGAATTGCCGATGCGTACGCGGAAATTGGTCAATGGTTCCATCTCAATATTAAAAGTACCAAGGTTGATATTGGTCAAACGGTCGTTGGCCCCGACCGTCAGAATCGAGGAGGATGCAATACTACGCCCGAGCACGTCGTTGGTCGCGGTGAGGTTGAGCCCCAGTTGTTCGATGTCGCGGCGGTTTCCCCCGGAAATGATCAAGCGGGTCTTTTTGTCGACCAACCACTTTCCTGATATTCCGTACTTTCCCTTTTTGTCCCTAAAGCCATAGGCAAGGTAGCCTTCCAGCCGCCAAAGGTCGTTCTGTCCGAAATAGGTTCGTGCGCCGCCCCGGAGGCGAACGCCCTCCGCTTCATTGAAACCGAATACGCTGTAGACGTCACCTATGTCCATATTCAGTTTATCGACCTCGATATAGCCAGACCCCAACACGCTGACAATGTTATAGTATGATTTGAATTTGGGAACTGTTTTTAGGGTATCCAAAAGGGAGTACACTCCCTGCTCATCTTTGTTCAGCGACTCTAGCCGGTTGTTCTGCCAGAAGGTACTGTCCCGCGTCATGACGATAGGATCGAACGGATTGCTCTCCTTTCTATAAAAATCCCTCGGCCGTTCCTGATCGAACTGATGCCGGTCGTAAACGGTGGTGCGTTTTCCGTAGATTCCGCGGGATTTATCCTTTTTACTATAGCTGAAATCCGTCAGCATATAATCCCGTTTCAATAGGAATACGCTGTCGTTCAGCACCTCGAAATCCTGCTCGATATAGACATCCTTGACCCAGTTCAGATTGGCGCTCTTGGTCACCTGCAGGTTGATGTTCTTTATGGCATAGGTAGTATCGTTCACCCAAAAATCACCCTTAAATGTCAGTTCGTTCTTACGCCGGGGGTAATACACGATATTGTAGCACCACCTATCTTCGATAAAGGCACTATCACGTAGGGCATAGTTGTAAACATCGATGCCGGTGCGGGAAAGGGGACTCGTAAAACTCTTGTCAAAAAATTTGATGTAATTGTTGTAAACGTTATACTCCGCATACATATCCTGCACAAAGGCTGTAATGGATTGATTATTCTCAAAACCGGAATTTTTACTACCCAATACGTCCTCTTTTTCTGTATCGAAGTTGTTGTCGCCGTAGACCTTGGAGAATTTTTCATTGAGGAAGATGGGCAGATAGGTTTTTCCGGTGATTCGGGAGGTGTCCAGGTCTTCGAACATAAACTCCAATCCCTTGAAAACCCTATTGTTGATGACGGAACTATCAATGGTGTTCAGGTCGAACTCCACCTTCTCGTACTTGTCGTACTTATACTGATCGAACATGCTGAGTCCGTTCTGGCGTTTTTTTTCCCAGATTTTCCGGAGGATGTCGATAGCGGGATTGTTCTTTTTTGGCTGCTTTCCGGCAATCAAAACGACCTCGTCCAGCTGCTCGCTGGACTCTGGCAATACGATTTCCATGTCGTAATTGACCTTTTGGGATAGCGGAATTTCCTGTGCTTCGTATCCTATAAAAGAAATGACCAGCGTTTCGTAAGTGCTTTCCGATTCGAGATAGAACCGGCCGTCGTCGTTGGTGATGGTACCTTCCTGCGAGTCCTTGAAAAGTACGTTCGCAAAGGGAACGGTTTCACCCGCCTCATCGACCACGATACCGCCTACTTTCGTCTGCGCATGGGCGAAGGCCACCAAAAACAGGAAAAGGGGCAGAAAAATTTTCTTCATTAAAATGGGTAAGTTCACGGGGCAGATGGAACAAATAGCGTTCCACGAAAAGGCTTATCATAAAAAATGCTCCGCCGAAATCTATTCAACGGAGCAAAGGTACCTTTAGTATAAGCTTACTATAATTTATATAACACTTTCTTAACAGCCTTTACCACGTCTTCATGATTTGGTAGCCAGGCGTTCAGCAGTACCGGCGAGTAGGGCGCCGGCGTGTCGGCTGTATTTATCTTTTGGATGGGGGCATCGAGGTAATCGAACGCGTTGGCCTGAATGTGATAGGTGATTTCGGTGGCGACGTTCCCGAAGGGCCAGGCTTCCTCAAGGATGACCAGTCGATTGGTCTTCTTTACGGATTTGATGACCGCTTCATAATCCAAAGGATACACCGTCCGCAGATCGATGATTTCGCAACTGATATCCTCCTTTTCGAGTTCTTCGGCCGCTTTATAGGCTTCCTTTATGATTTTTCCGAAGGATACGATTGTCACGTCGGAGCCTTCCCGTTTGATATCGGCCTCGCCGATCGGGATGGTGTATTCCCCCTCGGGCACATCCCCTTTGTCGCCGTACATCTGCTCCGATTCCATAAAAATAACCGGATCGTCATCGCGTATGGCCGATTTCAAGAGTCCTTTTGCATCCGCAGGATTCGAAGGCACTACTACTTTCAGGCCGGGACAGTTCGCATACCAGCTCTCAAAAGCTTGGGAATGTGTCGCCGCCAATTGGCCAGCAGAGCCCGTGGGACCTCGAAAAACAATGGGACAGGGAAATTGACCGCCCGACATCTGACGGATTTTCGCCGCATTGTTGATGATCTGATCGATTCCTACTAGAGCGAAATTGAAGGTCATAAATTCAATGATCGGCCGGCATCCTGTCATGGTAGAGCCCACACCGACCCCGGCAAAACCCAACTCGGAAATCGGGGTATCGACAACGCGCTTGGGCCCAAACTCGTCCAGCATCCCTTTGGAAGCCTTGTACGCTCCGTTATATTCCGCGACTTCTTCTCCCATCAAATAAACGGATTCATCGGCTCGCATCTCTTCGGACATGGCCTCGACGATGGCCTCCCTGAATTGTAAGGTTTTCATATGATAAGTGTTTTCCTAGACATTTTGGCGCGAGCAAAAATAGGAAAATATATGGCATATGGTGATGCATCCTCCCAAAAAAAGGGATAAAATTTATTATGCGTGCATAGCTTTTTTCGGAATTTATCCCTATCTTCGTAAGGTTAATTTCAAAGAATATCCGTACATGAAAATTTTAGTTTGCATAAGTAACGTGCCCGACACGACCTCGAAAATCAATTTCACCGACGGCGACACGAAATTCGATACCGCCGGGGTGCAGTTCGTGATCAATCCCAATGACGAATTCGGATTGACCCGCGCCATGTGGTTCAAGGAAAAACAGGGTGCCACAGTACATATCGCGACAGTCGGGGAAGCTTCTGTGGAGCCGACCATGCGCAAGGCCTTGGCTATTGGCGCGGATGAGGCGATTCGAGTGAATGCCGCACCTACGGATGGTTATTTTGTGGCCGAACAATTGGCCGCAGTGGTTAAGGATGGAGGTTACGATTTGGTCATTGCCGGACGCGAATCCATCGACTACAACGGCGGTATGGTGCCCGGAATTTTGGCCACGATGTTAGATATGAACTTCGTGAACACTTGTATCAGCCTTGAAATTGAAGGAGATACGGCTACGGCCATCCGAGAGATCGACGGTGGTAAGGAAAAGCTGGAAACGAAATTGCCTTTGGTAATAGGTGGACAAAAAGGACTGGTCGAGGAAAGCGACCTGAAAATTCCGAATATGCGGGGAATTATGATGGCGCGGAAGAAAGCCCTCAACGTAGTCGAACCCGTGGATGCGACCAAGGCCACCGAGGATGTGAAGTTCGATAAACCCGCTCCCAAAGGACAAGTGAAATTGGTAGATTCAGTGGATGAACTGGTGGATTTGCTTCACAACGAAGCCAAAGTAATCTAAGGGAAGACACATCCTCTTGTGGTAATGTCACATCGCGCGCAGTCGAGATGCCATCCGAACCATCCTATTAACAATTTAAAATAATACAAAAATGTCCATATTAGTTTATACAGAATCCGAAAACGGAAAATTTAAAAAGAATGCCTTCGAGGTGGCCTCCTACGCCAAGGCCGTGGCCGACCAGATGGGGACATCGGTCACAGCGATATCCTTTAACACCTCCGAAAACGAAAATTTGGGAACCTACGGGGTGTCCAAAGTCTTGAACGTGACCAATGACTCCCTGAACACCTTCAACGCCGAGGCCTACGCCGAGGCCATGGCAAAAGCGGTGGAGAAGGAAGGCGCCAAGGTCGTAGTGGTAAGCTCTAGCGCGAACAGTAAATTTTTAGCTCCCATTCTAGCTGCCAAACTTAAGGCCGGTTATGTGCCCAACGTGGTGGAAGCCCCCGAAAGCACCGACCCGTTCAAGGTAAGGCGCACCGCGTTCAGTAACAAAGGCTTCGCCCACACCGAAATCAGCACAGATATTAAAATGGTCGGCGTCTCGAACAACGCTTTCGGACTCAAGGAAAATGCTACTGACGCCAGCGTGGAAGACTTCGCGCCTGAATTGGGCGAAGGCGCTTTCTCTGTCAAATCCGTCGATATCGATAAGGTGGCCGGAAAAGTCACTATAGCGGACGCAGAAATCGTGGTATCCGGCGGCAGGGGTTTAAAAGGACCCGAAAACTGGGAAATGATCGAAGAACTGGCAGATATTTTAGGAGCAGCCACCGCTTGTTCCAAGCCCGTATCCGATATGGGATGGCGGCCGCACGGCGAACACGTAGGCCAGACCGGAAAACCTGTAGCCGCTAATCTCTATGTGGCAGTGGGAATTTCAGGTGCCATACAGCATTTGGCCGGGGTCAGTGCCTCAAAAACGAAGGTGGTCATTAACAATGATCCCGAGGCGCCATTTTTCAAGGCCGCGGACTACGGAATCGTCGGTGATGCGTTCGAGGTGGTGCCCCAGTTGGTAGAAAAATTAAAGGAATTTAAAGCCGAAAACGCATAATATTTTATAATTTGCGCGGTCTAAGGGGCCGTTTAAACGTGGGTCTGCCCATATTTGAACGGCCTTTTTGTATTTTTATCATCTATGAGCTTAGTACGGTTAAAAATTAAGGGAATATCCTACAGTCAAACCCAGAATGGGGCCTACGCCTTGATCTTGAACGAGGAAAAAGGCGACCGCAAGTTGCCTATCGTGATTGGTGCCTTTGAGGCCCAGTCCATCGCGATTGCCCTTGAAAAGGAAATCAAGCCACCCCGCCCCCTCACCCACGATCTTTTCAAAAATTTTGCCGACCGGTTCGAAATTGTCATCAAACAGGTCATTATCCATAAATTGGTGGATGGGGTCTTTTATTCCAGTATCATCTGCGAGCGGGACAAAATCGAGGAAATTATTGATGCCCGTACCAGCGATGCCATTGCCTTGGCCCTGCGCTTCAATGCTCCTATATTTACCTATAAAACCATTTTGGATAAGGCCGGTATCTTCCTCAAATTCTCTTCGAAGGATAAAAAGGAAGGCAGCGACGATAGCATCGTGGTCGACGAAATTTTACAGGAAGGCGAGACCGTGGAAATCGAATCCGGTGCCTCCGACGGCTATAC
Source organism: Pricia sp. (assembly GCA_049683055.1). Lineage (GTDB taxonomy): Bacteria > Bacteroidota > Bacteroidia > Flavobacteriales > Flavobacteriaceae > Pricia. The sequence continues at coordinate 4,202 of JBAUIP010000194.1, read as the reverse complement.
CGAACTTTCGATTGACGAGCTCAATAAGGAACTTGATAAGGCTGTCGCCAACGAAGACTACGAAAAAGCCGCCAAACTACGCGACGAGATTTCGAAACGGAATTAACGCCCACCGGATTTCGAAGCGCCAATAACTACACCAAGCGATTCCCATGAAAAACAACCGATGGATACTTCTGCTGGTTGGCGTAATGGTATCTACTCTTTGTTTTTCTCAAGTCAGTGAGCTTCCCGATACGTTGTCGACCGTTGTCGATTCAGCTACCATCGAGGATTTTTCTCCTACCGATAACGAAATTATACTTGATGGTGGTGAACAATCGCCCGGCAATGATACGCTATCCAACGGCGATGGCCAGTCCTCAACCGATGTCGACTCAGTGGCCAATGACAATATCATTCCGACTTCAAGCTCGGAAGCCATTCCCAACCAAGGCTTTTCACTGAGCAGTCTCTGGCGGGGAATTCTGGGGATGGCCTCGCTCATTCTAATATCCTTTTTATTCAGCTACAATCGACGGGCCATCAACTGGCGCACGGTCGGCATTGGCTTGGGCATTCAGCTACTTTTGGCGATTGGCATTCTCAAAGTGCCCTGTATACAGTCCATTTTCCGAAAAGCAGGAGAATTTTTTGTCAATATTCTGGATTACACCCTTGCCGGAAGTGAATTCCTACTGGGCAATTTGGTGGATGTCAACAATCCGAATATGGGATATATTTTCGCCTTCCAGATTCTGCCGACCATTATTTTCTTTTCTGCTTTGACTTCGCTTCTATTCTATCTGGGAGTCATACAAAAAGCCGTCAAGGGCTTGGCCTGGTTGTTGACTAAATCACTTCGGATTTCGGGTGCCGAAAGCCTTTCGGTAGCCGGAAACATATTCCTGGGCCAAACCGAATCCCCCTTGCTCATCAAGGCCTACCTCGAAAAAATGAACCGCTCTGAAATCCTGTTGGTCATGATAGGAGGCATGGCCACGGTCGCCGGCGGAGTGTTGGCCGCCTACATCGGATTCCTAGGAGGCACCGACGAGCAACTACGCCTGGAATTCGCCCGCCACCTGTTGGCCGCATCCGTAATGGCCGCCCCCGGGGCTATCGTGGTCTCGAAAATATTGTACCCCCAGACGGAGACCATAGACTCCAACATCACCGTATCCCAAGAAAAAATCGGAAGCAACGTACTCGACGCCATCGCCAACGGCACCACGGAGGGACTGAAACTGGCCGTTAACGTAGGCGCCATGCTTCTGGTCTTTATCGCCTTCATAGCCATGATCAACGGCATTCTAGGATGGGCCGGAGACCTCACCGCACTCAACGGATGGATTGCTGAAAACTCATCTTACGAAAAACTCTCCCTGGAGGCCGTTCTAGGCACCATCTTCGCCCCTCTGATGTGGCTGATCGGAGTCGCGACCGAAGACATCATGCTCATGGGCCAGTTGCTGGGCATCAAACTGGCCGCCAGCGAATTCGTCGGTTACATCCAACTTTCCGAACTAAAAAACATGGCGAGCACTCCCCACTTCGCTTACAGTAAATCCATCATCATGGCTACCTATATGCTCTGCGGGTTTGCGAACTTCGCTTCTATTGGCATTCAGATTGGCGGCATTGGCTCGCTGGCACCCGGGCAGCGTAAAACGCTTTCAGAATTTGGGTTGAAGGCGGTCTTGGGTGGGTCTCTTGCTTCTTTGCTTTCGGCTACTATTGCTGGGATGATATTGGGTTGAAAACTTTTTCAATTTACGGTAAATAATGAAATTGTAAATTTAAATCCTAGCTTCATAAAACGCCAATTAAGCTAGCCATTTCTATTTTTCGTTGATAAATTCTGAAAAGTACTCTTGATGTCTAAAACCAATAAAGGAGCATAGTATTAACTTTATTCCCGTACTACCGATAGTATAAAACAACTGCAAAATTGGAAGATAAAAACCAATGGGTACACACAACTATCCCTTTTATCTTTAAGTTTAAGTAGGAATACGGTAATAACAATTTCCGAATATGCGCCAACTAAGGCTATGGCGAAGGCAGAATCGAAAAAATGGTTAATAGGTGCTAATTTCGAAGTACAAGATGCTCAAAAAAACGGATATGTTGTTGCCATTATTTTCTTTTATTTGAGCTCTCAAGATTTGGCTGTAAAAAGAGTGGAGACCCGTGTAAAAGAAGGTGGACATAATATCCCAGAGAAAGTCATCAGAAGAAGATACGAGAACGGATTGAAGAACTTCTTCGATATATTCCAACCAATAGTAGACGAATGGTTGTTTATTGAAAACTCGGGTGAGCCTTATAAATTGATAGCTCAAAAAAGACAATCAAAGAAAGAAGTTCACATGAATCAAATCTGGAATAAATTAAAATCAAAATACGATGGGCAGCAAACATAAAATTGACGAACAAACACAAAAATTACTTACAGGACTAGAAAGGTCCTATCAGAAATTAGTAGAATTTAAAAAATATAAGAAGAGTCCATTAGTTATTGAGAAAGATGGTGTTATACTTGAGATACAACCTGATGAAATACCTCTCACAACGACTTACACAGCCCATGATTAGGTCGACTCTAAATTGATAAAGTCGAGTTGGATTTTCCAAGTCTTGCCTAAAATAATAAATCCAAAATGAAACAATACCACAACCTCCTAAAACACGTCCTAGAAACAGGCAACCAAAAAGGCGACCGCACCGGTACCGGTACGCTCAGCGTCTTCGGCTACCAAATGCGCTTCGACCTCAGCGAAGGCTTTCCGATGGTGACGACGAAAAAATTACACCTGAAATCCATCGTGCACGAACTACTTTGGTTTTTAAAAGGCGATACCAACATCGGCTACCTGCAAGAAAATGGCGTCCGCATCTGGAACGAATGGGCCGATAAAAATGGGGATCTCGGCCCGGTTTACGGACATCAATGGCGCAACTGGAACGGTGATGAAATCGATCAAATCAAAGAGGTGGTACATTCCCTAAAAAACAATCCGAACAGTCGGCGGATGTTGGTTTCGGCGTGGAACCCCAGCGTGCTACCAGATACCTCAAAATCGTTTTCCGAAAACGTGGCGAACGGGAAGGCGGCCTTACCGCCCTGCCATGCATTTTTCCAATTTTATGTGGCGGACGGAAAGCTGTCCTGCCAGCTGTATCAACGCAGTGCGGATATTTTTTTGGGAGTGCCTTTTAATATCGCATCCTATGCTTTGTTTACGATGATGATGGCGCAGGTTTGCGGCTACGAGGTTGGGGAGTTTATCCACACTTTCGGTGATGCGCATATCTACAACAATCACCTGGAACAGGTTGAACTGCAACTGAGCCGGGAGCCAAGGCCGTTGCCGAAGATGGTACTCAACCCTGAAGTGAAAAATATCTTCGATTTTACCTTTGATGATTTTAAGCTAGTAGACTATAAACCGCATCCGCACATCAAAGGGGCCGTGGCGGTTTAATTTCCCATTTACTTTATCTCGCCCACCCGAATATCCCGAAAGCTGACTTGCATTTCGTTTCCAGGGTGCAACTGCAGTCCGATGGGGCCTTCCTTGGGAACGTCTGAGGATTCGAAATTAAGTACCTCAGTTCCGTTGAGCCAGACGGTATAGACATTCTCCACCGCTTGGACCTTGATGGTATTCCAGTCGTTCGGTTTTAGAATTTCGGCGACTCCCTCGGCTTCGACGGGGTATCCTTTTCCTGGGATGTAAGGCGAACCGGTCATGTCGCGCTGCAATGAGCCGGATATTCCCATTTGTATTTGTTGCTTTTCGTCTCTCAAGAAAATACCTGTGTCCACAGTGCCTTCGCCGTATTTGAAGTCCGTTTCGATGATGAAATCCTCGTAAGATTTGTCCGTCCACAAAATGCTTCCTTTATTTTCGGGTCCGCTTTCGGCCGTGAGTATGCCGTCCTCAACGGACCACCAAATGTTGTTCTCCGGTGCCGTCCATCCCTTTAGATTTTTGCCGTTGAAGACTTTTTTCATCTTCGGGGATTGTGCCGTTGCCGCGTAAAGGCATCCGAGAAACAATAGTGCTATTAAGGTGGTTTTCTTATTCATTTTATACGGGTTTAGGTTCTAATATCGCCTAAATTGAATCGAACTAGGTCGTAATCCTTTGAAAAGTAGAAAAATAAATCCAGTTCCTCGCCATGATGGGAATAAAAACTGAAGCAATACTATTAGC
>JBAUIP010000193.1:0-4526 GCA_049683055.1 Pricia sp. | reverse complement strand
CAACGTTCTCCCCGTTCAGATACATTTCCGAAAATCCCCGCTCCGCGTTGGGCACGAACTTCAAACGAATTTTCGATAAGAGTTTTTCCAAAGCCTGGAATCGCTCTTCTCCATTACCTATAAAACCATTGCGGAGTGCAAAAAGTGTCACTGCTCGGTACATCGCGCCTGTATCCACGTAGACGTAACCCAGTGCCGCAGCCAGTTGCTTGGCCAAGGTACTTTTGCCGGTCGATGAATAGCCGTCGATAGCGATGGTAATTCGTTTCACTATAGTTTTTTGGGATTTTTCACTTTCTGCCCTGTAATCGCAATATCCACCACCTCATGCATGTCGGTTACATAGTGGAAGGTTAGGCCTTTTAAATAATCCGCCTTGATTTCGAGGATGTCTTTTTCATTGTCCTTACAGAGAATAATCTCTTTGATTCGCGCCCTTTTGGCGGCCAGTATTTTTTCTTTGATACCGCCGACGGGAAGCACTTTGCCCCGCAGGGTAATCTCACCGGTCATGGCCACGCTTTTCTTTACCTTTTTCTGGGTGAAGAGGGATACTAGGGAAGTCAGCATGGTTATTCCCGCGCTCGGTCCGTCTTTCGGCGTTGCCCCTTCGGGCACGTGAATGTGAACATTATATTTCTCGAAAACCCCGGAGTCGATACCGAACCGATCGGCGTTGGATTTGATATACTCCAACGCAATCGTAGCGGATTCCTTCATCACCTTACCCAGATTACCCGTTATATTGAGGTTGCCCTTGCCCTTGGATAAAATGGATTCAATAAAAAGGATGTCTCCCCCGACACTGGTCCATGCCAGTCCGGTGACCACCCCGGCCACATCGTTATTTTCGTATTTGTCGCGCTCCATCCGAGCGGGACCCAATATTTTCTCGACGTCTTCCTTGGAAATTTTAATATTGTACTCCTCCTCGGTGGCAATATTCTTGGCGGCATAACGCACCATTTTGGCAATCTGCTTTTCCAAGGCACGCACACCGGATTCACGGGTATAACCTTCCACAATCTTTTCCAGTTGGGGCTTGCCTATCTTAAGATTTTTAGCGGAAAGACCGTGCTCCTTCAACTGTTTGGGTAGCAAGTGCCGCTTGGCGATTTCCACTTTTTCCTCGATGGTATAGCCGGTCACCTTGATGATTTCCATCCGGTCGCGCAGGGCAGGCTGAATGTTCGACAGGTTATTGGCCGTAGCGATAAACATGACTTTGGATAGGTCGTAGCCCATCTCCAAAAAGTTGTCGTAAAACTCGCTGTTCTGTTCGGGATCCAACACCTCTAACATCGCGGAGGATGGATCGCCCTGATGGCTGCTGGCCAGTTTGTCGATCTCGTCCAGAATGAAAACGGGATTTGATGTGCCCGATTTTTTCAGGTTCTGTACAATCCGGCCGGGCATGGCACCGATATAGGTTTTCCTATGACCACGGATTTCGGCCTCATCACGGAGTCCGCCTAGGGACATCCGAACATATTCCCGTCCCAAAGCCTCGGCTACGGATTTTCCCAACGAGGTCTTACCGACTCCCGGGGGACCGTAAAGGCAAAGGATGGGTGATTTCATATCGTTCCGCAACTTCAGCACGGCCAAATATTCAATGATTCGACGTTTGACATCCTCCAGGCCATAATGGTCCCGGTCGAGTATTTTTTCGGCCCGCTTCAGGTCGAACTTGTCCTTGGAAAATTCGTTCCAAGGCAGATCGAGAAATAGATCGAGATAATTCCGCTGAATGGAGTATTCCGCCACCTGCGGGTTCATTCGTTGTATTTTGGTCAGCTCCTTATCGAAATGTTCACCTACCTTTTTCGACCATTTTTTCTTCTTGGCCCGGGCTTTCATCTCGAGCACCTCATCGTCATGGGACACCCCGCCCAGCTCCTCCTGAATGGTTTTCATCTGCTGGTGCAGAAAATATTCCCGTTGCTGCTGGTCCATATCGCTACGAACCTTGCTTTGGATGTTGTTCTTCAGCTCCAGTTTCTGCAACTCAAGATTCATGTATTTTAAGGTCGCGAGTGCCCTTTCTTGCAGGCTGTCGATTTCCAGAAGCTCCTGTTTTTCCTTCACCCCGAGATTGAGGTTGGAGGATACAAAATTGATCAAGAATGAATTGCTCTGGATGTTCTTGATGGCAAAGGATGCTTCACTGGGAATGTTCGGATTATCGCGAATAATTCGCAGTGCCAAATCTTTGATGGATTCGATAATGGCCAGAAATTCCTGTCCGTCTTTCTCCGGACGTGCCTCTGCTGTTTCCCTTACCGTAGCGGTCAAGTAAGGCTTTTCAGTCAATATTTCCGCCACCTCGAAACGCTTTTTCCCCTGTAGGATGACGGTCGTATTCCCGTCAGGCATTTTTAGAACCCGTAAGATTCGGGCTACGGTGCCCAAAGTATTGATGTCCTTGGCATTCGGATTTTCGGTCTCCTCGTCTTTCTGCGACACCACCCCGATGACCTTGCTACCATTATTGGCATCCTTGATTAAATTGATGGATGTATCCCTTCCGGCCGTAATGGGAATAACCACCCCGGGGAACAATACCGTATTGCGCAGCGGCAAAATCGGTAAGGTCTCCGGCAGTTTTTCATTGGCCATTTCCTCCTCATCCTCCGGGGTCAGTAACGGAATTAGCTCCGCATCCCCATCGATGGACTGTAACGACATATTGTCAAAATCTGAAAAATTAGAATCTCCCATAGGTATATTTTCGGTCATTCTGTCATTATCGCAACAGAAATCCTCTTTATCTTAATTATGTAAAACCCTGATAGACCCTGTATATCCTACCAAAGTACTATAAAATAGTTTTGCTTATCCCTATAAAAACAATTCTTGTGCCATATCTTTTCGGAAACCGTCAAATTCGTCACCACGATTTTACCAAATCATAACCCCGGGCGCAGTCGAGGGGCCAAATCACCTATTCCAAATCCCTATCACTGGTCGCATCCAAATTGCAATATTCCGTCCGTACCCAGGTCCTACCGAAAAAAATATTCTTAAAACTGTAACAATCCCTAACTTCCTCCATCATTATTATAGTAAACCATCCACTTTTTGAGCCACAAAAAGGAACATATTGATATGCTATTGCAATCGTGCCTGGAGGGAAAGCCAAGTGCACAACTTGAGATATACAATCGGTACTACAAGTCCATGTACAATATTTCTTTCAGAATAGTGAAAGAAAGCGACGAGGCCGAAGATGTTATGCAGGAGTCCTTTTTAAGGGCATTTTCGAAACTGCATACTTTTCAGGGCGAGGTCGCCTTCGGGGCCTGGCTGAAGCGTATCGTTATCAATAACAGCATTCAGCATTATCGGAAAAAACAAAGAAAAAATGAGGTCCCACTGGAGGACGTGATGTACAAGGTCGAAGATAACGGGGGATGCGTTCCGAACCATGCGTTCGCCAATCTCGAGGCTCAAAAAGTGATGGAGACCATGGGCCGATTGAAGGACAATTACCGCGTTTCTTTGACCTTACATCTCATAGAGGGATACGATTACGAGGAAATCAGTCAAATCATGGACATCTCTTACGCCAATTGTAGGACCACGGTGTCGCGCGCCAAGGAAAGTTTGAGAAAATTATTGACAGCTACTTGAAAAATTATAAGCCGAAAATTAGGCCAGAGTGATTATCGTAGTGTCCATTTTAAGTGTGCATTGCAATCTTTTTAGTAGGATAACAAACTAAAAAAGGTGAATACGATTCAGATTTGATGCGAGTTTAAAAATTGAAATTGCCAATTTATGAAAAATGATAATTTAGAAAATTTGTTCGATCGCCTTCGGGGTTCTTTCGATATTGAAGAACCCGAGGTGGGACACAAGGAGCGATTTCTTGAGAAGTTGGATGCTTTAAGATCGGATGCTTCAAGAGAGGTTTTGGCCGATGCCCCTATCGATTCCGTCACCGCTTCCACGAAAGAATCGAAGGAAGCGAACAGCGAGAAAAAAGCATGGTGGAAACTATTGGCCATTGCCGCCTCGATCGCTCTACTATGCGCACTTGCTGTCGGGCTGTACGAAAGTCAACTGACCATGGAAGAACAAGTCGCCGAAATCTCTCCTGAGGTATCACGGACCCAGTACTACTTTGCGGGATTGATCGAACAACAGGTCAGCGAACTCGAGAGCAAAAACAATCCACAGACCCGCCAGGTCATCGACGACGCCATGGTACAGCTCAAGAAACTGGAATCCGATTACACCCGGCTGGAAAAAGACCTGGTTTATGGCGGCAATAGCAAGCTCATCCTCAGTGCTATGATTACCAATTTCCAAACCCGCATCGACTTATTGGAAGATGTGGCCCACGAAATCAAAACTATTCAAAAACTAAATACTACAAATGATACAGAAACTACTATTTGAGATACTTCCTCTTCAGGGCCTGCACTCACGGTTATATGAAGGACTACGAGGATTGACCAGTACTTTAGTGGCAATCCTGATTTTCCCATTGGCCATTTCGGCCCACGACGGAAATTCCCACA
>JBAUIP010000192.1:0-9290 GCA_049683055.1 Pricia sp. | reverse complement strand
CTCATAGGGCATATCGTGGCGACGCGCGTCCCACTGCTCGACAAAGGCCAGCACCTCGGTGGTCGATTGGCACAACTTGGCGACAGTGGGTACCTTAAATCCCCATTCCCGGGCCTTTTCCAGCATTTCCCATTGAGATTCGATGCCAATATCCTGCCCGACGATACCGTATAGCAGGCAATCCAGCGGACGTTGGGCCACCACGGCGCTGTCCTGCAATTTCAAGCTTCCGGAGGCCGTGTTGCGGGGATTCATATACGGTTCTTCTCCATTTTCTACCCGCTTGGCGTTCATCTGGGCAAAACCTTCGAAAGGAAGCACGATTTCACCGCGGATATCGAATTTTTCCGGATAATTCCCCTTCAACCGCAGCGGCACCGAGCGAATGGTCTTGACATTGGTCGTCACGTCATCGCCCTGAAAACCGTCGCCCCGGGTAATCGCCCGGCTCAGTTCCCCATTTTCATAAGTAAGGCTTATCGACGCCCCATCATATTTCAGTTCGCAGGTAAATTCCACCTCGGCATCGCCCAAGATGCGTTGGATGCGCTTCTCCCAGTCCTCCAGATCTTCCTTGGAATAGGAATTGTCCAAAGAGTACATCCGGTAGTCATGGGGGACGGTCTCGAAATTCTTGGTCACCCCGCCCCCGACCCGCAAGGTCGGTGAATTTGGGTCGTGGTATTCCGGATGTTTTTCCTCCAGCTCCTGCAGCTCCTTCAACTTGGTGTCAAATTCGTAATCGGATATGGTAGGACTGTCGAGCACATAATAATTATGGTTGTGCTCTCGGAGTTCTTGGCGTAGGGATTCAATTTTTTCTTTGGCAGTCATAAAAACAATCGACTTTTTTGAAATTAATATCGGTTTTGAACTAAATCACAGGACCGATTCGTTAAACGGACGTCAAATTACGGGATTTTAGGTGGATTCTATTCGTTAAAGGCCCCTTTGCAACATTTTATCATCCGAAAATTACCGAACAAGTCCCGGCGCAGTTCTATTTGAGAAAAACTATGGATTCTAAGGAGTTTTTCGGTTTCTTCGGATAAATATTGGTTGATTTCGAGATAAAGCGCTCCATTTTCCATTAAATTTTCTTGGGCAAAGCGGGCAATGGCCTCATAATATTTCAGGGGATGTTCATCGGTTACAAAGAGGGACAGTTCCGGTTCATTGTCCAAAACATTCTTTCGCATCTCTTTTTTCTCACTATTCCGAACGTAAGGGGGATTGGAAACTATAATGTCGAATAGGATGCCTTCCCCGTAACCGCTATTACCATCCCATTCCAAGATATCGGCCTCGATGAATTGAACATCCACCTCATGCAAGGATGCATTTTCCCGGGCGACTTTCAGGGCCTCCGATGAAACGTCCAAAGCGAACAGTTCGGCATCCGGAAGTTTTTGGGCCAAGGAAATGGCAATGCAGCCGCTGCCCGTACCGATATCCAGAATTCTAAGTGCCTTATCTTGCTTTTTTGATTTCCCTTTCTGGTTTTGTCCATCCAAAATCCATCGCACCAATTCCTCCGTTTCCGGCCTTGGAATGAGCACATTTTCGCTGACCTTGAAATCCATTTCCATAAAATGGGCCTTTCCGATGATGTGTTGAATGGGCCTCTCCGAACGCAATGCGGATAGCGCTTCGAACAAAGGCTGTTCTTCTTGTTTGGTTACTGTCAAATGGGGCTGCAGGGCCAAAACAAAGCGTTCAAGACCCAGATAATGCTCGATAAGCAAATGGAAGAAACTATCAATTTCTTCCTTGGGATATAGGTCCTCGAGTTCTTTATGGAAGATGTTCTTTATTTCCTTTAACAACATGCTATCGCGCCATGGTTTTTGATTGCGTCTGCGGGATTTTTGTTCGCCAGTTATATGGAAACTTTTATTGAATACTTTTCAGCATCCATACCGAGCAGGAATAATGGCCGGTATCACCCATCGGGGCATCTATATATTCAAAACCGGATTTTTGATAGAGTTTCTGGGCGGCTTCCATATAGGGCATGGTTTCGATATACACTTTTTCGTAACCAAATTCCCGGGCCTTATCCAAGCATCTTTCCATCATTTGGCGGCCGATACCCCTTCCCCTAGCCTCGGCCAAAAAATACATTTTCTGGAGTTCACAAACCTTACCTTCATGATTTTCCAACTGGGCAATACCGGCGCATCCCAGTATTTTTCCTTCTTCCTCGACCAAAAAATAAACGGCGTTCGGCACATCGTAATTTTCGTACATCCGGTCCACTGCGGTATCGGCGTAGGCCGTGCCGACCTTAGGTACGCCCATCTCGATCAAAACCTTTCGAATCACCCGTGCCACTTCGGCATTGTCTTCCGGACGAATCTCTCGAATGTTGGCTGTTCTTGTTTCCATATTCCTATTTCATATACCCCAAGTAGGATTTCGTTTTACCCGCTATTTCCGCCGATTACTCGATACGAGTTCACTATTTTTGCGTGGTGAATATACGGCAAAAATACATGTTTCGTGCCATCGAAATTGCCAGAAACGGACTCGGCACTACGGCCCCTAACCCCATGGTCGGGGCGGTCATCGTTCACGACAATGAAATTATCGGGGAAGGTTACACGAGTGCCTTTGGCGGACCACATGCCGAGGTCAACGCCATCGCTTCGGTCGCCACGGAGGGTCAACCCGACGAGGGTCAACTCAATGAGGGCCAACGAAATGAAAGTCAACCAAAAAAGGGCCAACGAAACGAGGGCCGACCTAATGGGGCCCAGAAAAACGAGAATCGATTGAAGGACGCCACCCTTTATGTCACTCTCGAACCTTGTTCCCATTTCGGAAAAACCCCACCATGCACCGATCTGATTATCGATAAGGGAATCAAAACTGTGGTCATCGGCCTACAAGATCCGCACGATAAAGTAGCCGGAAAAGGGCTCGAAAAATTAAAAAAGGCCGGTATCGAAGTAATCACCGGGGTTTTGGAGGAGGAATGCCGCGAACACCACAAACGCTTTTTGACCTTCCACGAGAAAAAACGGCCCTATATTATCCTGAAATGGGCGCAAACCGCGGATGGCTTTATCGCTCCACCTCCTAGGGAACGTGAACAAAATCCGGCTCCGGTATGGATCAGTCATCCGTATTCCCGACAACTAGTACATCAATGGCGCAGCGAGGAACAGGCCATTTTGGTGGGAACGAACACCGTTTTGGAAGATAATCCCAAACTAAATGTTCGGCACTGGACCGGCAGGAATCCAACTCGGATTGTATTGGACCGGAGCTTAAAGACCCATTCATCAAATAAAAATCCAGAGGACAACTTCAAAACAATAACAAAGGCCAATCCCGATACATTCGAAACAATTTCTGAGACAAAACCTGACACAGAACTAGATGCAGATCACAACGAAAAACCCGTTACAAAATCAGTTACAAAACCCATTGGGAAAATTAAGGCAAATCAAGAAATCAAGAGTGGTCCAAAATCCGATGGGGAATATCATGTCCTCGACAGAAGCGTTCCCACCTTGATTTTGACCGAGGTAAGAGATGCATCCCGCTACCGGAAGGGCATAGACTATCGTATTCTGGATTTCTCGGAAAATATAGCCAAAAACATAGTAAAGATCTTGCATGAACATGACATACAGAGTGTCGTGGTAGAAGGAGGTGCCCAGACCCTCCAGACCTTTATCGATACGGGTTTGTGGGACGAGGCTAGAATATTCGAAGGGCCATCCTCCTTCAAAAACGGTATCAAAGCGCCAGTGCTTTCGGGAAAGTTAACAGTTTCGAAAACTATCAGGTCTGATCAGTTGAAGATATTCCAGAATGTGCCAGACATGTAAAATCAAACCTCATGATTCACAGCCAAGTATAGAATTTGCTTTAATCGACCATCCACTTGAGAAGTCAGTGGGTTTTAATGACCTACTAAACAGTTTTGAAGATCATGACAAATCGAAACCCTCCAGTAATACTTCCGACCAAAAGAAAAAACCTACCCATGATTAAAAATATCATCTTTGATTTTGGCGATGTCTTTATCAATCTGGACAAGCAAATCATCTTTCGTGAGATGGGCAACTACGGCGGAAAACCCGAGCTATCCCCTGAAATGGTGGTTCTAAACGAAAAATATGAGGTCGGCGGCATCACCTCTGACGAATTCGTTCAACGGCTGGGCCAACTGTATCCCGACGCCAGCCGAGATGAAATCATACGTATCTGGAACGGCATGCTCCTCGATTTCCCGGAGTCCCGTTTGCAATTTTTGGAAAATCTCGCCAAAGAAGGTAATTTCCGGCTGTTTCTACTGAGCAATACCAATGCCCTTCATATTCCCCACGTCGAAAAGCTGATGGGTAGTGACAGGTTCCATCGGTTCAAAAATGTTTTTGAAAAATTCTATTTGTCCCATGAAATCCACCTCAGAAAGCCTGATCCCGAAATTTACAAGTTCGTTCTCAACGAAAATGGATTGAAGGCCGAAGAGACTTTTTTTATCGATGACACCCTTGAAAATACGGAAGCTGCCGGGCGAATGGGCATCCGAAGTTGGAATCTACAGGTCGGCCAAGAGGATATCGTGCAACTTAAATCCAAATTATAGCGTGATCTATTTAGCCCTAAGCGTTTTATCATCCTCCTTGATTTTCGTTGTTTTCAAACTGTATCCTAGATTTCGGGTAGAGACGCTTTTTGCGATTATCGTCAATTATGTGGTGGCCTGTTCCACGGGTCTGTTTTTTTATGAGGGTGGAATTTCACTAGCGGAAGTTCCCTATAAGCCGTGGTTTTGGGGAACAATGGCCTTGGGCATCCTATTTATCGTAGTTTTCAACTTAATGGCCGCCACGGCACAGAAAGTGGGGGTTTCAGTAGCATCGGTCGCTACGAAGATGTCCCTAGCCATACCCGTGCTCTTTGGAGTGGTGGTGTACAACGAACAGCTTGGGCCCTTGAAAATTGTAGGCATTGTCTTGGCATTGGCGGCCGTCTATTTTGCTTCGGTCAAGAAAAAAAAGCCAAATGCGCTACCACCTATTAGCGTACAAAAACCGGTGGGTTCGCCGCAACTGAAAGAGCCCGCCAACCCAGAAGAGGCAATTAGATTAGATGGGGCAACCACATCGAGTGTACCGGCAGGTTCCGGCAAACGCAAGAAATCCCAAAAACAAGCGGACTCGCCAAAATCTTTAACAGTATCAAAATGGGCCCTCCTCCTTCCGCTATCCGTTTTTTTAGGTTCGGGCATCATTGATACCGGCATCAAATTTTTTCAGGAATACCACATCGAGCAGGACGATTACCCTATCTTCTCCGCCTCCATCTTTGCCACCGCTGCCGTAACGGGCATCCTCTTTATCCTAATAAAATCCTTCAAAAAACCACTTAAAATCAGCTTCCGGAACATTTTAGGGGGTATTGCACTAGGAATCCCGAACTACTTTTCCATTTATTTTTTGCTTCGCGCCTTGCAACACGATAGCTTGAACAGTGCCTCGGTGTTTACCATCAATAACGTGGCCATCGTAATGTTCTCGACCCTTTTAGGTATCGTTCTTTTCAAGGAGCAGGTCAGCGCAAAAAATTGGGCAGGAATCGGATTGGCGGTGACCAGTATTGTGCTGGTTGCGTTGTTCTGATAATAAGATTTGTTTTGGCGCGCACGTTAATCTCGTTTTAGGGATTTGAGGAAGCAATTCCGTAAGACTTCATCATCGCTTGGTGATTTACTTCTTGTTATTCGACCCCTTTTATCTTCATCAAAACTTCTTCCGGACATTTGATCGGCTTTTTGGTGTTCCGGTCCATAAAGGCCAAAACGGTGTTCGCCTCGGCCAGTATTTCACCGTCCTCGTTACGAAGTTCATAATCGAATTCTATCTTGACCAGGGGCGGTTTTTTTAGGCGGGTTTCTACCGTAATCAAGTCGTCGTAAACGGCCGATTTTTTGAAGTCTATGGCTAAGGAAATTACAGGTAACATAATACCGTTTTCTTCCATCTTTTTGTAGGAAAAACCAAGACCCCTCAACCACTCGACCCGCCCTAACTCTAAGTACTGCGCATAGTTACCATGATAGACCACTCCCATCTGATCGGTCTCGGCATAGCGCACGCGGAAAGAAATTTTGTTAAAATTCATCGAGTAACGGTTAAAAATCCTATATTTAAAAGATTTCGATTTTGGGTTTCCGAACATGGTGAAAAAAAAGGGTAAAATCAATAGAGTTTCGATTTTTTTTTTACCTTTTTTGTTCACATATTTGTCCCGCCAAGAATGTAGGTCATCTCTGACCGGTTTTCGACCAACTAGCCGTTTTTCTAACCGATAAATAAGTAAACTTTAGCATGGGTGTCACTGCAAATTCCGTTTGGGACAATTGTTTGGTCTTTATTAACGACAACATCCAACCGCAGGCATTCAAGACTTGGTTCGAACCGATCAAGCCGGTCAAGCTCACCGATAACGCGCTAAGCATTCAGGTACCCAGCAAATTTTTCTACGAATGGCTCGAAGAACACTACGTCAAGTTGCTCAAAGTAGCATTGACCAAAGAGCTCGGCGAGACCGCTAAATTGGTCTACGTCATCCGTATGGAGAATACCTATGGCAATAAGGAACCCTTTACCGAAAAAATCCCCAGTTCGAACCGGGGCAACATGGGACCTCAAGAGATGGATGTTCCCGTTAAATCGAAAAACCCACAGCTTAAGAATCCCTTTGTTATTCCCGGGATCCGGAATATCAAGATTGAGTCCCAGCTGAATCCGAACTATAACTTCGACAATTTCTTGGAAGGCGATTCCAACCGCTTGGCCCGTTCGGCGGGAATGGCCGTTGCCAACAAACCTGGGGGTACTTCGTTCAATCCTCTCTTGATATTCGGGGGCGTCGGTCTGGGAAAGACCCATTTGGCCCATGCTATAGGGGTCGAGATAAAGGATAAATATCCCGAGCGTACCGTACTGTATATTTCCGCCGAGAAATTTACCCAACAGTACATCGAATCCGTCAAAAAAAACACCCGAAACGATTTTATCCACTTTTATCAGTTGATCGATGTGCTCATCATTGACGACGTACAATTTTTGTCGGGAAAGTCAGGGACTCAGGATGTATTCTTCCATATTTTCAACCATTTGCACCAAAACGGGAAGCAGGTGGTATTGACCTCCGATAAGGCCCCCGTCGACATGCAGGATATCGAGCAGCGGCTACTCTCCCGTTTCAAATGGGGACTTTCCGCCGAACTGCAGAATCCCGATTACGAGACCCGTGTATCCATCCTCAAGAACAAATTGTACCGCGACGGCGTCGAAATGCCCGAAGACATTATCGACTATGTGGCCAAGCATATCAAGACCAACATCCGGGAGCTTGAAGGAGCCGTGATTTCGCTGATTGCCCAATCCTCTTTCAATAAAAAAGAAGTGACGCTCGAACTCGCCCAGCAGGTGGTCGAAAAGTTCGTGAAGAATACCAAGCGCGAGGTTTCGATAGAGTACATTCAAAAAGTCGTATCGGACTATTTCGAAATGGATGTCGCCACCTTACAGTCCAAAACCCGAAAAAGGCATATCGTACAGGCCCGGCAATTGGCCATGTTCTTCGCTAAAAAACTGACCAAGGCCTCCTTGGCCAGTATCGGTTCCCAAATCGGGAAACGGGATCACGCTACGGTATTGCACGCCTGTAAGACCGTCGACAACCTGGCCGAGACCGATAAGCAGTTTCGCAAGTACATCGAAGATCTACGGAAGAAACTGTCATAGTCGTTCGTTGGTCTGATATCGGTTCGTACTTTTTCGCCTTTACCTACTTCCGTTCTTATGTTCAGATCAATGATTATTCTTCTTTCTTACTTTTTCACTAATGATTCCCGCTAAACCGTTCGTTTATAATCCTTATCCTAAATTCAGGAATTTTGAAATATCATTTCGATGAAACATAGAATTTTAATGGTCTGCCTTGGTAATATCTGCCGCTCCCCGCTGGCAGAAGGTATTCTGCGGAGCAAGGTCGATTCTGAAAAAGTTTTCGTTGACTCTGCAGGCACGGGCGGATACCATATCGGTGACCCACCGGATCCCCGTTCCATAGCCGTTGCCGGAAAACATGGGCTGAATATAGAAAAACAGCGCTGCCGAAAATTCTCAAAGGCCGATTTCGAGAAATTTGACGTAATTTATGCCATGGATCAGAGTAACTATGACAATATCGTGGCACTAACTGACTCCGACGCCGATGTCAGGAAAGTGAAGTTGCTTTTGGAAGAGGCCGATTCGCCTGAAACAGAGGTCCCCGACCCTTATTATGATGAAGATGATGGATTTGAAAAGGTGTACCAGATGATTGATCAAGCTTGTGAGGTAATTTGCGGAAAGCTGTGACTAGAACAGCACCCCGACCAACCACAAATTTAATCGGTCAGCGATTACCGAAAGGCGATGACGTTCGACGGACATCAAATTACGAACGGGAACAAAGTTCAACGGACAGCAAACCCCAACCAAAAAATAACCAAAAATCCGACCGCAGAATACTTAATTCATGGCGAAAAAAGTGAATTACAACGGCAGGCTGTTTTTAATTCCTACTACCTTGGGCGATAACGAACCTCTAGAGGTTTTGCCCATCTCCATCAAGCAGGCTATTGAACATATCGACCATTACATCGTTGAAAACGAAAAAACGGCCCGGCGGTTCATTAAAAAAATCAGCTCGGGGAAGTCCCAACCCGGCCTACACATTTCCGTGCTCAACAAGTTCACCGAAGCGGAAGAGGTTCCAAATTTTCTCGAACCCTGCTCCCAAGGACATGATGTGGGAATTATCTCGGAAGCCGGATGTCCCGGAGTTGCCGATCCCGGGGCCCAAGTAGTGCAAATCGCTCATGAGCGAAACATCCAGGTGGTCCCTTTAGTCGGACCATCCTCTATCATTTTGGCATTAATGGCGAGCGGAATGAACGGACAGAATTTTGCCTTCAATGGCTACCTGCCCATTGATGCCCCCGAGCGCAAAAAGGCCATCAAACGATTGGAAAAAATCTCGCGGGATTCCGGCCAATCCCAACTTTTTATGGAAACGCCCTATCGAAACGATAAATTACTCGCAGAGCTTACCAAGATGCTCCACCCCAACACCCGATTGTGTGTGGCTTGCGATATTACCCTTCCGACGGAATATATTGCGACCAAAACGGCGGGGCAATGGAAGAAGAAGGAGGTACAATTGCACAAAAGGCCGGTCATTTATATTATTCATGGTTAAACCCAAAGGGTCCGCAC
>JBAUIP010000191.1:0-4152 GCA_049683055.1 Pricia sp. | reverse complement strand
GGAGAGTCAATTCCTCTGCGGATAACAATCCGATAATCGGCTCTTTACCTGAAGAATTGCTTAGCATCTATCCGAAGCTCAATTTGGATAAAATGAAACATGGGGCTACCAATTTATACGTACAGGGAAGGAATTACGAAGATTTTATCGGGAATCTCTGGAAATATTCGTTAACCAAAGAAACATCGGTTAGGGAATGGGTCGGTTTAGGGGATTCCAAAAATCCTTAAATTTTATCTAGGGTATCTCCTCTAACCTTTAAATTAACTTGTAAGTGGCTCATTTTTGGTGTAAATTTACACCAATCTAATCGGTAAATTATGGCACGACAAAGTATAAGCTTGACCAGCCCTAACGATGAGTGGCTGAAATCTCAGGTTCAAAACGAGGAGTATTCAAGCAAAAGCGAACTGGTGAACGACCTTATCCGTCAAGCAAGACATCAACAGCGGGAAGTGGATTGGATTCGGACTAAATTAATTAGGTCCGAAGAAAATCTTAAGCAGAAAGGCTACGTCGAAAAATCCCAAGATACCATTCTAGCCGATATCAAAAAAAGGGCTTGGAAGGATGGCCACCTATAAACTTTCTCCCGACGCAGAAGACGACCTTTATCGTATTTGGGTTTACGGTGCTGAAAAATTTGGCGTTAGACAGGCGGATAAATATTACGCTGCATTCTTCCATCAATTCGATCTGATTGCAAGAGACCCTTTTATGTGTCCATCTGTTGGTCATCTCCGTGAGGGATATCGCCGCGGTGTTTCGGGAGTCGATAGTATCTATTGCAGATTGGCCGACAACGTAGTGGAAATCATGGCTATAATCGGTCGTCAAGATGCTGAAGCTAAACTCGGAAAACTTGAATAAGCTATCAGATGAGCTTAAAAGAGCAGCGCAGAAAATACCCGCAGCCACAAAATGCAGATTATATGAAGTTAATATCGATTCTTGTGCTCGTTCTTTTTCATTTTGGTGTTTGTACCGCCCAAACCATCACCTGCTCCCCCGCCGACAAAAAAGCAGTGGAAAACAAGCTCGCCGAAATCGACGGCATGCAACAAGATGACTTCGGCAAGACTATAGTTACTGTAGGCAAAACGTTTAAAGGCATTCCCTATGTGGCGAAAACCCTGGAAATAGGCGATACTGAAACCGTGGTCGTTAACCTACAAGGCCTCGATTGCACCACCTACGTAGAAAACGTGCTCACCTTTAGCAGGATGCTAGAAAAAGGACAGTCCAGCTTCGAAGAATTTACCGGAGCATTGAAAAATATCCGCTACAAAGATGGTGAACTCGACGGATATGCATCCCGCCTGCATTACTTTTCCGAATGGATCGCCAACAATGAAAAGAAAGGCATCCTCAAAGATATCACTGCCGAAATAGGAGGTGAAGAAATCACCAAGGATATTAATTTCATGAGCTCCCACCGCGATTTGTATCCCTTTTTATCCGACGACGAAAATTTCGAGAAGATTAAGGCCTCCGAAGATTATCTGAACGGTCAGGCCATTTGCATCCTTCCACAAGACAAAATTGCAGCGAGCGAACATTTGATACAATCAGGCGATATCATCGCGCTGACCACCTCCATCGACGGACTCGACGTTACCCATACCGGAATGGCAACCCGAGAGAACAACGGCCGCATCCATCTACTCCATGCCTCTACAGGTTCGATGGAGGTAGAAGTGTCCGAACTTCCCCTTGTTGATTACCTCAAAAAAATCAAGAGCAGTACGGGGATAATGGTGGCGCGGCCACTTGATTCTTAGTACTTAAAAGTGCGATGCCCAACATTGTGCGTAAAACGGATATTGTATCCTCTTCAAACCTCCTGCGCCAGAACATACATTAAAAAACTTTTGCCGCGAAATTCATCCGATTGGATTTGATTATTGGTTTGTGCCTTCCATTTGATTGAGGTCCAGGCATACTAAAAACCTGCTCATATTCGTTAGCGTGTTAGGTAATTCCCAAATTTTAACCAACACCTACTAATATGAAGCGTTCCCTTATATATTTAGTGTCGATTTGCGTTATGTTCTTGGCCGGATGCAGTGAAGAATATGCCATCGAATCCCCAAAAGCCGGAGACGAACAACCAATATTAGAAGGTGAGGAGCCGAACGAACCCGCAGAACCTGAAAGTCCGGTTTATTTTACTTATACCAACCATGATATTTTCTCAAATTCCGATACCGATTCGAACCTTTGGGTGGTCGTTCATGACAGTGAGGGAGTGTTGCTCGACTATCAAAAATCCGAGCCTGGCGTAGAGGTTGTTTTCGAATCGATTGATGGACCGGTAACCGATCGAATAACGGTAACGGTCTTCAATAAGTTGAAAATCTTCGATGACAGCGAAACTTTTTATATAAACACCTATTTGGATGTGGAAAAAGGCGCTTTATGGAGCAATACTCCCAAAACTAGTCTGGAGCCGACCGGAAGGTTTGATTTTAGTGCTTTCAATGTGCCGGACTGGGAAGCGTTTGCAGTTAGTAGCGGAGATAGTTACGGCTTTGACGGGATTCAAGGCTTGTACGAGGCTCAATATCCTGATGTAGAGGTGGGCAATCTTCGTGCGGATAATATCGCAATCATTAATGAGGATGAATTTTTGTTTACGCTTACAGACCCCCTAGGAAGGTCAAAATATTCAATGTTAACGGGGGTGAAAGATGGAGATTCCGTCGCCGTCGATGCCGCAAATCTTCTCGATTTTGACAAAATAACCCAGATTAATGTACCTCCCCACGATTATTTAGGCTTTCATGTTACTGCTCAGTTTTCTCGGAACGGCTTTCCAAGGGGATTGAGACTCTCGCCAGCCTTTTTGAGGCCTGAAACCCCTTTTGAAGTTCTGGAGTTAGGATACCTCGATAGTTTTGAGGTTTACAGATCGGATATCGACCTTGAAACCAACAATTATAGGTATTCATACGTAAAGACCGGAACGCCTATTGAGGCCTTTGAGTTTCCTGCTGCACCAACTTTCGAGGTGGTCAACAGCGCATCGACAGATTTTAGCTTGAAGACCAGTGCCACTTTTGTGTATCAAACCACCGATTTTAAGGCTAGTGAACCAACTGACGATGGAGGGTCTCTTGGAAGTAGAACTAATTGGTCCGTCACGGCCAAGCCGAACAGGTTTAAGTCTTTGGTATCCCTGCCGAAAGATCTTATTGAAGAATCCGGTATATATCTTCAAGACAGTGAGTATAACTATACTCGGCTGTATACCATTTCAAGACCGTACAACGAAGAAATGAATGCTCGATTTGGCATTTCCAACTCCCAGGAAATCGAAGCATCGGAAACCGAATCATTTACTTTTTATCGGTCGAACGATTAGATGGCCTAAGAAAGGAAAGAAACTTATTATCATTTGAATCCAACTAAACTAAAAGGGGGGCCGAACCCGTTAGCATTTGGTAATAATCCATAAATTTTAACCAATACCTGTTTAATTATGAAACGTTCCTTATTATGTTTGGTGTCGATTTGCGTGATATCCTTTACCGGATGTGGCAAAGACGATGCCGTTGAATCTGCCCAAGGCAGAGAAGAAAACCCAATGCCCGAAGGCGAGAACCCCGATAAACCGGAAGGACCCGAAGATTTGGTCTATTTTACGTTTACTGCCCGAAACGAGCAGGAAAATTCAGCATTGACCAGAAATACTTGGATAACCGTGCATGATAGCAATGGAGAGTTATTGGGTTACAAAAAGGCGGAACCCGGTGCTACGTTAGTTTTCGAATCGGAAGAAGAACCTGTCACGGATCAAATTACCGTTTCTTTGGTAACAACCTCACAGTCTGATAGTGAGTCTGCCAAAATAGGAGATGTAAACACCTACAGGGAAATAGATAGGGGGACCGTGTGGGCCCAACGAGATTATGGCATCGAAAAAGAAACAAGCAAAGATTTTACTTTTGAGGCAACCAATGTCCCTGAATGGTCGATGTTCAGTGTAAGCAGTCAAGATAGTTTTACTTTGCAACTGTCCGATTCCTATTCTTTTGAGCATCCTGATGTCCAAGAAGGTAACTTGCTTCTCAATGAGGTGCATTTAAATCAAGACGAGGATTTTATTTTTTCTTTGATAAACACCCAAGGTACGGCTAAATATCAGAGGTT
>JBAUIP010000190.1:0-8734 GCA_049683055.1 Pricia sp. | reverse complement strand
GTACGGGGTTGGGAGTCATCCGGCGGAATCCCGATACCAAATGGAAATTACAGCCTGAATTTCTCGATAAAATCACAAAAACCCAGCAAGATATTTTGCGCAGCTACAGCAAAATCGTCAAGCCCGGCGGCAAGATGGTCTACGCGACCTGCTCCATACTTCCGCAAGAAAATTCCGATCAGGTACAATCTTTCCTAGCCTCGGAAGAGGGCGGGGATTTTTCTTTGGCCGAAGAGCGGAAAATCTACGCCTCCAAAAGCGGATTTGATGGATTTTACATAGCACTGTTGGATAAATCCGGATCCACTAAAAACCTTTCTTAAAAGCACACTTTAAATCGGGTTCCATTTTAGTTTATCCCTTTTTTTTCGCTTTTTTTGCATTCTATTGAAAAACCGAGTCAAAATACACATTCCATGGATTTTAAGAACATATACGACGTCAAAAATTTAAAGGGAGACGTCACAGGCGGCCTAGTAGCCGGTGTAGTGGCCCTACCCCTCGCCCTCGCCTTCGGGGTGCAATCGGGACTAGGTGCCGCGGCGGGGCTCTATGGTGCCATCGGTATCGCTATTTTTGCCGCACTCCTCGGCGGCACCAAGACCCAAGCCAGTGGCCCGACCGGTCCGATGACCGTCGTCACCGCGGCCTTGGTCGCAGCGGCCATTGAAATAACGGGCAGCCTAGAGTCCGCGATGGGCATCATTTTGCTTACCTTTTTTGTGGGCGGGGCCATACAGATCCTCTTCGGCGTACTGAACATCGCCGGATACGTCAAATATTTTCCCTATCCCGTCGTTTCGGGCTTTATGAGCGGGGTCGGCCTGATTATTATTATCCTACAGATTTTTCCCTTCGCGGGGCTTGATTCCGCAAAATCCACGGTAAAAGTGCTGCAAGACTTCCCGCGGTTGTTAGAGGAATACAACCTATACGCCATCGCCATCGGTGCGATTACGGTAGCGGTCTACTACCTTTTCCCTAAAATTACAAAGGCAATCCCCGCTGCTTTGGCCGCCTTGGTCGTTGCCTCCGTAGCGGCATTTTTCTTGAAATGGGATGTGCCCATCATCGGCGATATTCCCTCCGGTTTGCCCAAGTTGGAAATCGGTACCATGTTCTCCATCGATGGCGAGGCCATCGGTCTGATCGTGGAATATGGGGTCGTTCTGGCCGTCTTGGGAAGTATCGATTCCCTGTTGACCGCCGTCATTGCCGACAACATGACCAAGACCAAGCACAACAGTAACCGGGAACTTATCGGACAGGGCATCGGCAACATGGTGGCCGCTGTTATCGGAGGTATTCCCGGGGCGGGAGCCACCAAGGGCACTGTGGTCAATATCAATGCGGGCGGAAAGACCAGGCTTTCGGGCACCCTGCACGGCTTGTTCTTACTGGCGGTATTGCTCGGCCTTGGCCCCTTGGCCTCTAAAATTCCCTTGGCCGTTCTTGCGGGAATATTAATTCCGATCGGGTTCAAAATCATTGATTTTAGGGGACTTAAGCATCTGCGGTCGGTACCCAAGGCCGATACTTTCGTGCTGATTATCGTGCTTCTGGTTACCACTTTCGGAAGCCTCATATACGCCGTGGGTCTGGGTATGGCCCTATCATCGCTGCTCTTTATGAAAAAAGCCAGTGACCTGGGGGAAAGGGGAATGAACCTAGGCCCGGTATCCGATCTTGACGATGCGAAACCTTGGCAGGATGAAAAGGAGTTTTACGAGGCTTATAAGGACAAGGTCGTCATCAAACATCTTTACGGTCCCTTCTTCTTCGGCTTCACCACCAGGTTCAAGGATAGCCTGACCGGTTTGGACTCCGAGGTAGAAGCCCTGATCATACGGATGGACAAGGTGCCCATCATCGATCAATCTGCCCTATACGCCCTGGAAGATTCTATTCACGAACTACGGATTGTGGATGTTGAAGTTATTTTGGTAGGATTACAGCCCGAGCCACTGGACCGATTGGAATCCATCGGGGTCATCCCTGACCTCATACCCAAGGAGGATGTTTTTGACACCGTGGAGGATGCCTTTGCCTACCTGAGGAAGAAACTTGGGCCCAAGGCGGCGTGATGGCAAGGTAAAATTTGGAAGGATGTTGGTTTTTGGGAGGATGTTGGTTTTCGGGAGGCAGCCCGACGTTCCGCCGGAAGACTAGGCTTCTAAAAATAGGAGGCTCGTTCCACAGGAAACCATTACCTTTGGCAACTTCAAAAAAGGCACAAAAATGATTCACTTTTTTGGCGATGCAACGGCCCGAATCTATGCCCTGCAAGCCCAACGCGAACTGACCCCCGAAGATATCGAAAAACTGGAATGGCTGTTCGGCGACTCGCCCAAACTACCTTCTACTTCACTGGATGCCTGTTTTATAGGTCCCCGCGCCGCGATGATCACACCTTGGAGCACCAATGCCACCGAAATCACCCAGAACATGGGTATTTCCGGGATAAGCCGTATAGAGGAATTCCAGGCTGTCAGCGATGATTTTTCGGATTTCGACCCCATGCTGTCCCAAAAATATGCACGACTGCATCAGGATATTTTTGAGGTGGATGTCTTTCCTGATCCCATCCTGAAAATCGAGGATATTGCCGCCTACAACCGAAAAGAAGGCTTGGCATTGAGCGATGACGAAGTGGAATATCTGAACGGGGTGTCCCAAAAAATAGGACGCCCGCTCACCGATTCCGAAGTATTCGGATTCAGTCAGGTCAATTCGGAACATTGCCGACATAAGATTTTCAACGGAACTTTTATAATCGATGGCGAAAAGATGCCCTCTTCGCTGTTTAAGCTCATCAAAAAAACATCCCAGGAGCATCCGAACGGCATCGTGTCCGCTTACAAGGACAATGTCGCCTTCGTCAAAGGACCAAAAGTGGTGCAATTCGCACCGAAAAGCGCGGACAAACCGGACTTTTACGAGGAAAAGGATTTCGAGTCCGTTATCTCCCTAAAAGCGGAAACCCACAATTTTCCCACTACGGTAGAGCCTTTCAACGGGGCCGCAACCGGATCGGGCGGTGAAATCCGCGATCGGTTGGCCGGCGGAAAAGGCTCACTGCCCTTGGCGGGAACGGCAGTGTATATGACCGCTTATCCCCGATTGGAAGAAAATCGTCCTTGGGAAAAGAGCATGCCGGAACGCAAATGGCTCTATCAGAATCCCATGGATATCCTCATCAAGGCCTCCAACGGTGCCTCCGATTTCGGGAACAAGTTCGGGCAGCCGCTCATCGCGGGAAGCGTACTCACTTTCGAGCATCAGTACACCGTCGCCATACCCGAGGCAGGATATACTTCCAGCGCCGAAGGTCCCGACGACGGCAAGGAGTTTATGGAGTCCCGTCGCACCTATCATGAAAGCCGGCGCAGACT
Organism: Pricia sp.; assembly: GCA_049683055.1. Taxonomy (GTDB): domain Bacteria; phylum Bacteroidota; class Bacteroidia; order Flavobacteriales; family Flavobacteriaceae; genus Pricia. Next base: position 5,342 of record JBAUIP010000190.1, on the reverse strand, counting down.
AGGTTACGACAAGGTCATCATGCAAGCCGGTGGCATCGGTTACGCCAAGGCGGATCAGGCGATTAAGGATACCCCGCGGACAGGAGACAAAATCGTCGTCCTCGGTGGGGACAACTATCGCATCGGTATGGGCGGGGCGGCCGTTTCAAGTGCCGATACGGGGGAATTCGATTCCGCCATCGAGCTGAACGCCGTACAACGCTCCAACCCCGAAATGCAAAAAAGGGCGGCCAATGCCATCCGCGGAATGGTCGAGGGCGAGACCAATCCCATCGTATCCATCCACGACCATGGGGCGGGCGGACATCTCAATTGCCTCTCCGAACTGGTCGAGGAAACCGGCGGTAAAATCGATTTGGACAAGCTGCCCGTTGGCGACCCCACGCTATCCGCCAAGGAAATTATCGGCAACGAATCACAAGAACGAATGGGACTCGTCATCGGCGAAAAAGACCTTGACCTGCTGGCCCGTATCGCCGAGCGCGAACGTTCACCCATCTACCAGGTCGGAGATGTGACCGGCGACCACAAGTTCACCTTCGAATCCGACACCAGTGGCGACATGCCTATGGACATGAACTTGGAGGATATGTTCGGCAGTTCCCCCAAAACGGTCATGGAGGACAAAAGAATACCCCGAAACTATAATGAGATCGAATATTCCCTCGAAAACTTCCATGACTATCTCGAGCAACTACTGCAACTCGAAGCTGTCGCCTGCAAAGATTGGCTGACCAATAAGGTCGACCGCTGTGTTGGGGGCCGGGTCGCCAAACAGCAATGCGCCGGTCCGCTGCAGCTACCGCTGAACAACTGCGCCGTGATGGCCTTAGATTTCAAGGGCAAGGAAGGTATTGCCACAAGCATCGGCCACTCCCCTATCTCCGGTCTGATCGACCCGGCCGCCGGAAGCAAAAACAGCACTGCCGAGGCCCTGACCAATATCATTTGGGCTCCGTTGAAAGAGGGACTAAAATCCGTCTCCCTATCCGCCAATTGGATGTGGCCCTGCAATAACGAAGGTGAGGATGCCCGTCTGTACGAGGCCGTTCAGGCTATTTCGGACTTTGCCATCGCTCTCGGAATCAACGTACCCACCGGCAAGGATTCCCTCTCCATGAAGCAAAAATACCCCGATGGCGATGTTATTGCCCCCGGAACGGTCGTAATTTCCGCAGCGGGACATTGTGACGAAATAACCAAAGTCGTGGAACCGGTACTACAAAAAAACGGCGGAGCGATCTACTACATCAACCTATCCAAGCACGACTACAAACTGGGCGGCTCTTCGTTCGGGCAAATTCGGAATGCCATCGGAAATGAAGTTCCGACTATTTCGGACGCTGCGTATCTCAAGTCCGCTTTCAATTCAATTCAAACTTTAATCAGAAACGGACAAATAATTGCAGGCCATGACGTTGCTTCAGGGGGATTGATTACTACTCTCTTGGAAATGTGTTTTGCGGATAACGAACTTGGGGCCGATTTCGATGTATCGGATGTAGGAGAAGACGATACGATAAAATTGTTGTTCTCCGAGAATGTGGGGATTGTCTTTCAAGTCCCTCAAGATGCCGAATCGGAGGTTGAAAAAATACTGGCGGCGGAAAATATTGATGCCGTTAAAATAGGAAAGGTTACTTCCAAAGCCACCCTCACCATAAAAAATGGAGGCATGGAAATGGGACTGAACGTGGCTTCGTTGAGGGATATTTGGTTCAAGACCTCTTACCTGTTGGATGAGCAACAGACCGCGAAAGGTCTCGCAAAGGAACGGTACCGGAATTATAAGGCGCAACCGTTGCGATTTGTCTTTCCCGAAGAATTTGACAACACCTTGTCCCCTCGAGCGCAGTCGAGAGGTCAGGACGAGGTCTCGGCTGCGCTCGACCTGACAGATCAGATCACTTCGAGCGCAGTCGAGAAGCCCAAGGCGGCCATCCTCCGGGAGAAGGGCAGCAACTCCGAGCGCGAGATGGCCAACGCGATGTTCTTGGCGGGCTTTGATGTTAAAGACGTGCATATGACCGACCTGATATCCGGCCGGGAAACTTTGGAGGACATCCAGTTTCTGGGAGCGGTAGGGGGATTCTCCAACTCCGACGTCCTCGGAAGCGCCAAAGGCTGGGCAGGCGCTATCAAGTACAACGAGCGGGCGAACAAGGCCATTTCAGATTTCTTCGCCCGACCGGACACCCTATCCGTTGGCATCTGTAATGGCTGCCAGCTTTTTATGGAACTGGACCTTATCCATCCCAAGCACAAGGCTCACGGGAAGATGACCTACAACGCATCCGGCAAGCACGAGAGCAACTTTACCTCTGTCAAGATTCTGGAAAACAATTCCGTTATGCTATCCGGCCTAGCGGGCTGTACCTTAGGGGTTTGGATTTCCCACGGCGAAGGTAAGTTCATCCTTCCCTCATCCGAAGAAAACTATGACATCGTCGCGAAATACGGGTACGAGGGCTATCCCGCGAATCCCAACAGCAGCGATTACAATACGGCTATGCTCTGCGACGCTTCCGGTAGACACTTGGTCACCATGCCGCACATCGAACGCTCCATCTTCCCGTGGAACTGGGCGCACTATCCCAAGGACAGGGACGATAAGGCATCCCCGTGGCTAGAGGCCTTCGTGAACGCCAGAAAATGGGTTGAAGAGAATTAAAATCGGTCATCCACAAAAAAAGCCAATAGCTTGGATAGCTATCGGCTTTATCGCTTTTGAAGCTTAGTTGCTAATTAATTAAGCATCAAAAATTCTTCGTTCGGATTAACAACGCCATTCACTATATGTACGACGCCGTCGGAAGCTTCCATCGATTTGATCACTTTCGCACCACCTACATAAACAGTTCCAAAAGTTCCGTCCATTGTGACTGTTATCTTATCCTCCGATTGGGTATCGATAATATCAGCATTGTCAAAATCGGTTTGAGTTGCTTTACTGGGCAGAAAATGATACTTGACAAAACGTACCAAATCCGCTTTATTCTCAGGATCGGTAAGATGCGTATACTTTTCCACGGACATCTCATCAAAAGCTTGGTTTGTAGGAATGAAAACTGTGTGTTCTTCGTCTGTCAGTTTCCAAGAAGCGCCGAAATCGGACAAGGCGACCAAATTCATAAAGGTGGAAAGGTTTGAATCCATTTGGGCGAGCTGAATGGTCTCATAATCCCCTGGACTTTCTACTCCAGCCAAAATCTGCTCGTTCGCTGACTGGGCGGATACGTTGAGGCTCAAAATCATGGTCCCGATGAATGTTGCGAATAATTTAAAAGTTCTTTTTTTCATAATTCTAGTGTTTATAGTTATAAATTCAGTTTTACTCTGAGTGTCAAAAATTAGTAAGGCTTTCGTGTGCTTTATCTCATACTATTGTCATTTTTTTCTGCAGGATATTCTGCAAAAAGGTCATCCACAAAGTCGGATATGGCCTGAGTATTTCTTTCTCCCCCGACAAAGTTGGAGGCAGTACCTCGCCAAACAACGTTTCGGGTCTCCCGATCTACAAGGCTCAGCATTAAGGTACCCGTTTCAGTTCTTTCGTAATCGGTGTCATACCCAACGATATTGTTATAAGCATTGTACCCACGGTAATAATAGGGGTCATAATATGTACCCACGCGGTAACCGGTACCATAATAGTTTGGATAGGTGGCGTAGACAGGATCTGTGGTTTTTTCAACATCGGTATCCGTTTTGGTACCCATCAACAACAGAAGATCTGGTTGGTCGCGCTCCAATTCATAGCCCAACTCCTTCATGCTATTATTGACCTCATTGATTACAGCTTCGCCTATCGAAGGGTCATCATATCCTTTGTTGGGGTCTTCAAAATTACCGTTCGGCAAATAAGCGAAGGTTTCGTATTTGGTCAAATCGACATCAGAAGGTTTCGAAGTGGTTACCTTTGGGCCACAACTGATTAAAAAAGTAATGGCGAACAAGCCTAACAGTGTATTTTTAAATGTCTTCATAGTCATATTTTCGTTTTTAATGTTTTTAAATATAAGGGGTAGGATGCCTAAAGGATGTACCGATAAAGCCGGAAAATTGACACAATCGATTTCCCAATTCATTGGGGTATTTTTTTTGTCGATAGCGCACCGTTTTGGTCGTAACGGTAATTTTTCCGTAATTTCAGCAACATGGTGATTTCCCGTGCTACAAAGAAGGATATACATGCTATTGTTGGAATGATTGCTGACGACCAATTGGGTCGATTGCGCGAAGATTTTGATGACCCTCTCCCGGAAAACTACTATAAGGCTTTTGATGAAATTGATTCGGCTCCCGACCAGGAATTGATGGTGATGAAGACTGAAGGAGGTCAAGTCGTAGGAACCTTACAACTATCCTTCATTCGATACCTGACCTATCAGGGCGGTCTACGGACGCAAATCGAAGCCGTTCGAGTGCACCGGGATTATAGGGCACGGGGCATCGGGCAAAAATTGTTCGAGTGGGCCATCGGCAGGGCAAGGGAAAAAGAAGCCCATGTCGTGCAATTGACAACGGATAAAAAACGCCCCAAAGCTCTCAAATTCTACGAAAAGTTGGGTTTTAAAGCCAGTCATGAGGGGATGAAACTCCATCTTTGAGGCTTCCATCTGTAGCCACTAAGCCTACCTGCATCTGGGCATCCGCCAACGGGGGAGCTTTTACTCCTTATTCTTAGCATCCTTCCAAATCATCCCCAAAAAAATCACATATAACTATGAAACGGGGCCGATAACTAAATTTTTCCTATTTTGCAGTAGAACTCCTCTTGAGTCCTTAACTATCCCTCACAACCAATGGAAAATATTACCCGACTTTTCGATTTCCCATACTACCAACTCGAAAAATACAATCTGGATAAAGCCCTCGTCACCAAATACGATGGAAAATGGATTGCAACCTCGACCCGGGAATACATCGACCAAGCCAACGCCATCAGCAGGGGACTGCTACGGATGGGCGTCAAGCCGAACGACAAAATCGCCCTCATTTCGATGACCAATCGCACCGAGTGGAACATTATGGATATCGGCATCTTACAATTGGGCGCACAGAACGTTCCCATTTATCCTACGATTTCGGAAGAAGATTACGCTTACGTGCTCAACCATTCCGAATCGACCTATTGTTTCGTTTCTTGTAGGGAGGTTTATGATAAGGTAAAGGCGGTGCAGGATCAAGTGCCTACATTGAAAGAAGTCTTCTCCTTCGACGAACTGTCGGATTGTAAAAACTGGAAAGAAGTGCTGGAATTGGGTGCGGATACCTCGAATCAGAAGGAAGTGGATCAACGGAAGGATGCCGTCAAGACCGATGACCTCGCTACCTTAATA
>JBAUIP010000189.1:0-1683 GCA_049683055.1 Pricia sp. | reverse complement strand
GTTCTACACCCTAATCTTTCAATATCCTGAAGGCGAGGAAAAACTCGGTTATCTGTGGCTCAATTTTATTGGGTCGGGGATGGTGATGTTGATTGCCTTTGCGTTTGAAGGGTTTGATCGGTTGTTGAAAAACCCACCAGTGGAGGGCTAATTTCAAAGGCATTCCTACGGTAGCAAAGACAGCAATGCTTTCGTTCTTTCCTTGTTTTGGAAATCTACGATATCTGAATCATTGCGATTCCAAAAAAATACCCAAAAATCCCAGGCCCGAACCAAAAACCTTGACCGAATGGCCAAAAATAAAAAGACCGCCTAAACGTTGTTAGACGGCCTCCCTTGTTTTTGTGAAGAAACAGGAAGCTATTTTGCCCCCCACTCTTTCAACGAATCGTTGTTCATCTTGACGTAATCATCGTTCCCGGCCTCTTTGGCCTTGGCCAAGGATTTTTTGGCGGTCTTGATGGCGGCTTTTTTATCTCCCGCTTTGGCTTGGATCAAGGACTGCTGGCGCAGTTGCCAAAAGGCAGGCTCTTCGGTCATTTCCATGGCCTTTTCCATCCACTCTTGCGCTTTGTTGATATCCTTGTCCTCATCCAGGTAGTACACCGCGGCGGTATAATAATCCTCGCCTTTGGGACTTCCGGACATAGCGGTTTCGATGTTTTTGGAGACCATTTTGTCGGTAGGCACCTCGATTGTGACTGGGACATAAGCGTTTTCCCACATCATTCCCAAATTGGCCGATGAAGAGGTCAGGTCGTCAAAGGTGATTGTAAAAGTCTCGATATCCATCGGCAGGTCGTATACTTCTGACGTAGTTTTAGCGGCAATTTTGCTTTCTTCCCATTTTTCTGGGGTTCCGCCGCCTTCGGTATCGGTGTAAAAGAATACTTCCCAATTGTCTTTGCCGGGCTTGGTGAAAATGGAATAGGTTCCTGCCTTCACTTCCTGACCGTCGATGGTCACGTCATCGCTAAAGTTAATTTTGGTATAGGCGTTCGCCCCGGTACGCCACAGTTTATCATAGGGAACCAAATCACCGAAGATAGTCCTTCCCCGCATCGAAGGGCGGGAGTACTCCAAGGTGACATCGGTCAGTCCAACTGTTTGCTCCGTTTTTGAAAAGGGACTGGGAGCGGGGGTTTCGATTTGGGCTTCCAAAGATAGGCTGGCTACCATGAAAGCGCTTAATACAAGTAATTTTTTCATTGGTTGTGATTTTAAGTTCGCACAAAGCTACCTATAAACCAAGGTCGCATTTGTTAACGAACTATTAAATGTACCCACCGAACAATGGAAAGCGTTTTAAAGTCAGTAGTTTACGATTGTGAAAAAGATATTAAAATATCCCTTTTAGGTTTGCTCAGCCTCTTGGATTTATTAATTGTTTAACCAGTATAATTTCTCGTTAAACAAAATAGGATTTATATTTGTTAAAATACTACCTGTGAAGCTCTACCGACTACATTCCAAACAATCGATTCCTATTTCCAAGAAGGAGGCTTGGGATTTTCTATCCGACCCCAAAAACCTAAAGACCATTACGCCGGATCATATGGGATTCCAAATTCTTTCCGGCGGGGATCGGCCTATGTTTGCGGGACAGATTATTCAATATAAGGTCACTCCCTTTTCAGGATATTCCACGAAGTGGGTAACGGAAATTACCCACGTAAAAGATGG
>JBAUIP010000188.1:0-9274 GCA_049683055.1 Pricia sp. | reverse complement strand
GTTCATAGACCGCTTCAAGGTTCAGAAGCGCTTTCAAAGGTTCACGGTCCCAGACAATAGTGCCGCCCGGTTTAACCTGAAAGGTCTTATTGATAACGCCCCCGAACTTATAGTTGTATTCCCCCTCGACGACTACGAAATCCCCATACATTTCAAACGCCCCCAGGGTATTGATCCGAATCAGCAGAATACCGGCCCCGCTGCCTTTTAAGGAACTTCCGGTTTCGGTATCGGTGACAATCTCGACCTCGGCATCAGGGGTGACATCGAGGTCAAAGGTCAGCTCCAGACCCTGGAATTCATCCAACACCCGGGTCTCGTTGATGCTGTCCAATCCCTTTTTTTCCACGAAATTGATGAAGGAATAGTCCCCGATCGAAGCGACGTCACTTAGGGGAATCTTCAAGGAGGTGCCCCGTGCCGTCTCGCCTTCCACCTTTATATTAAGCGCTTTGGTCGGACCAAAAATCCGTCCCTTACCATTGAGATAGCCGGTACCGTAATAAAGCACTTCCTCTTCAAAATCGGTATTGAGAATCAAAAGGCGATTCTCGTTCGTATCCACGTTCAGGTCGAGTACCCAGTCGTCGAAAAAGGAGTGGCCGATGGTACCATCTAGCGTTGCCCGCGTCCGTTTCGCCACATCGGTAATCTGTACGTTATCGAAATCAAAGGTCTGACCGGACAGTTCGACCCGCGAACCGGGCGCAAAACCATAGTCGACATTAAGATATGGAATGCCCAACCCGGCATTATCCAGCGTAAGCAAGCCGCTAAAATCGGGGTTGTTCACCGGCCCCTCCACCTTGGCGTTTCCGCTGACATCGCCGCGCATGTTGCTGAGAATCGGCTCGCCCAAGGGGGCAAAAGGTTCCAAATCAAAATTATCAAGGCTCACCGAAAGGTCGGCCGTCGGCATGTCGCCCTCGTTGATAATATTGCCGACAATACTGAGCTTTTCGCGGCCGGCATCCGTTATCTGCGAATTGACCGAAAAATCCGTCAGGTCTTTATTGCCCACGATACCGACGGCCAGATTGCCCAGCCGAATGTCATTGATCGAAAAATCTTCTATCGCCAAGTTGGACGAGGGCAGATAGATATCGTCTTTTTGCAGAATATTCAGCGTACCGTTCACCTCGCCCTGCAATTTAAGGCTGTCGATGGCGGGAGTAATCTTGTTCAGGGAGACGATTTTAAACTGCAGCTCCAAATCTTTGTAGGTGGAATCGGCCAGTTCACCACGCAGCCGTATCTGTTCTTGCTGGCTGTTGTTCATCACGACTTCCTGTATACTGATACTGTCCAGCGTCCGGTTGACGATGACCTTGTTCTTGTTGTCGTTGTCCTTGTTCAGAATCCATTTGTTGCCCTTGAAACTGACATCGGAGGTTTTCAGGCCGATGACGTTTTTATTTTTCGCATTAAAGGTGTGGTAGAAATTAAGGTTGTAGCTATCGTTGAATTCGCTTCCGCCCTTGAACTCCGTCCTAAAGAAAAGCGTATCCTTTAGCGTAGTGTTGATGAGATTAAAATCCTTTACATCATAATAACTGTTCGACAGATCACCGACGGACATGAAGGTATTGAACAGGGGATTTTTGTTATCGATACGAATATCGATATCATCCGCTTCATTACCGAAGGCCACGATGCTAGGGGACTTAAAATTCAGCTTGAAATCCCCTTTATCGGCCACAATATCCCCCTTGATAAACGTGTTCGGGTCGAACTTTACTTCGGGGAAGAACACATCGACAATCTTATTATAGATCTTAAAATTGAACGCCAAGGTCTGCCCCGGGGATATTTCGAAAGGCTTATAATTGGTATAGATGCTACCCAGGGAATTCTGCACCAAGCGGCCCAGTTCGCCGACCTTGAATTTGCCTTTCAGGTATCCGGTAATGATGTCGGGGGAATTGATATCGATGACTCGGGTAGAATCATTTTCGAAACCCGATGACACCTTAAAATCCTCAAAATAATAGGTGTCGTTTTTGTTCTTGAAAACCGTTTTGGTGAAGTTGACGTCGCCCACGAGATTATCGAGCGTATTTCCGGTGACGTTCATGTTGACGTTCCCCCGAAAAATGGAGATGCTGTCATTAATAAAATTCAGGCGTTTCAGGTCGGCGTAATCGACGTTTGCGTTAAAGTTGAAATCGTTACGGGTGGATGCAAAGTCCGCCAATCCATCAAAATCAAACTTGAGATTCTCGTCGTCGACCACAAGACTCCCGTCAAACAATTGGTCTTTCAAAATACCGGAAACCTTGATGTTCTTATACTCGTAATCGTTGAAACCAATGGAGTAGACCTCCCCGATGACCTCGGTATTCAGGGTCTTCTGCACAAATCCTTTTCCCTCTACATTGGCATCGAGGGTCGTCTTTCCCAAGCTGTTGTTCCCAACGAACTCCCCTAGGTCAAAATCTATTAGAGAGATAAACCCTTTGTACGCCGCGTTATCGATATTGTTGATGTTGGATAGGTCAAGATCGGCGTAGCTACTGCCGATGGCCGTGTTCAGGTTCACTCTTGCCTTGATGGAACTTTCGGTCACAGTGGCGTCGCCCCTAATGGTGAATTGACCGAGCCTCTCAAAGGAGGATGGCAGCGATTTACCTAAAATATTGGGCATCAGGGCGCGGAGCTCGTAGTAGCTCGAGCTGACATTTTTCATATCGGCCTCCATAATAAAGGGCTCCGACCGGGTGAACATGTTCTTGAAGTTGAAATCGCCCCGAATGCCGGTATTGTCCGATTGCAGAAAAAGCCGCTCGGTATTCAGGTCGTTAAGCACGCCGCTAAGCTGGGACGAAAAGTTGACCTTTTTGCCCTTGCCGAACTGGTCGTACAGCATATTGATCTCATCGAAGGCAACGGAAGAGTCGGTAAAATCGGCGGTCAGGTTCACCTTGTTCAGAAAATCCGCAAAATCCTTACGTTCGTAATCGAAGACCAGATTCCCTTTTAAGTACGATCCCGGCGTATTGATCAGCAGCGAATCGAAACGCATCTGCTCGCGGGTGTACTTGAAATCCGTTGCCATGTTCTCGACCCGAATGCCCTTATCGCTCATAAACGACATGGCATCGATATCGGCCGTGACCTGGGTGCCCAGAATCTGAAAGTTGCCGGCGCTAATGTTCAGGTCGGCAAAATTCAGCATCTCGGCGGTTTCCCGATTTTGATCGATCAGCTTAAAGTTACTGTTGGTAATCTCAATATCGGATGAGGATAGAAAAAACGGCGGCCGGTCGGGATCTCTGGGGCGGCCGTCGTCAAGCTTGTCTATAAAGACCTCCAGATTTGTATTCGATGCACCTTCATGGGTCTGCAACTTAAAATCCAATTGGTCGATGGCGATATCGCCGAATTCCAATTGCCCCTGCACTAAATTCCGGACGCTCAAGATGGATGTGGTCAGGTCGTTGACGTAGAAAAGGGTATCCTTTTCATAATCCTCGATATAGACACCCTTGAGATTGGTATCCCAGGAAATCAGGGAAATACGCAGTTTGTCGATGTTGATATTGGTTCCGAAATCCTTATTGATAGTATCCGCGGCATAGCGCGCAAAACTGGTCTGAACAATCGGTAGGGAAAGTATAAAAGTGCCCAAAACACTAATCAGCAGAAGCACCAGTACGGTCCGGATCAGTATTTTTCTCAGCTTTTTGATAGGGCTTTTATTAGAGACTGGACAATGAGTTATAAGATGCTAGACATGAACTATTAAGATACTAGATTTAAGACGCTGGACTCGAACTAGACTTAAATAAATATCTTTGCGTTCAATTTTTATTCCAAAAACGGTGCAAAACGCAACTAATTACATTCTTGCCATCGAATCTTCCTGCGACGACACCTCCGCGGCGGTTTTACGGGGCCGCGAAGTGCTCAGTAACGTGGTGGCGACCCAGAAAATCCATGAGGAATACGGGGGCGTCGTGCCCGAACTCGCCTCGAGGGCGCATCAACAAAATATCGTTCCGGTAGTACACCAAGCCTTACGCAAGGCAAATATCGACAAAAAAGCCGTATCCGCCATAGCTTTTACGCGCGGACCGGGACTTATGGGTTCCCTGCTCGTGGGCACTTCGTTTGCGAAATCGCTGGCTTTGGGATTGGGGGTTCCGCTCATTGAGGTCAACCACATGCAGGCCCATATTCTGGCTCATTTTATCGAGGGTCAAGAGGATGGTTCGCCGAGCTTCCCGTTTTTGGCCATGACAATCAGTGGAGGCCATACCCAGATCGTTTTGGTGCGGGACTATTTCGATATGGAAATTTTAGGGGAAACCTTGGACGATGCCGTCGGGGAAGCCTACGACAAGAGTGCGAAAATTCTGGGACTACCCTATCCCGGTGGTCCGTTAGTGGATAAATATGCGCAGAACGGAAATCCGGAGGCCTTCCCTTTTCCACATCCCAAGGTCAAGGGACTGGACTTCAGTTTCAGTGGCCTGAAGACCAGCATCCTCTATTTCATCCAACGGGAAACCGCAAAGCATCCGAATTTTATTCAGGATAATCTAGAGGATATCTGTGCCTCCATCCAAAAAACCATTGTCGAAATTCTGATGGACAAGCTACAGCGGGCCGCAAAAAAAACAGGCATTACCCAGATTGCGATCGGGGGAGGCGTTTCGGCCAATTCCGCCATCCGCAAGGCCCTGAGGGAAGCGGAAGCCGCAAAAGGTTGGAAGACCTACATCCCCAAATTCGAATACTGTACCGACAATGCCGCCATGATCGGAATTGTGGGATATTTGAAATTTAGGGAAGAAGATTTTGCCGATCAAGGGGTTACGGCCAAGGCAAGATTTAAAATTCCAAGCAGCAATGTTTAAATTCCAAGCACCAAATCCCAAAATCCAAGCAATCAATTCCAAACCCGAATAAATCGGATGTTCTAAGAAGTACGGCCGGCCAACTTCCGGTGACAAATTTCCCACCATTGGCTGGAATTTAATATTTTGTGCTTGAATTTGCGCTTGAACTTGAACTTTTCCCTATTTTAGTTCCATGCAATTCTTCTATAATCCCGATCTCGACCAGAGCGTTTCGCAATTCGCCTTCCCTGAGGATGAAAGCAAGCATATCGTCAAAGTACTCCGAAAAAAGGAGGATGATATTTTACATATTACAGATGGTAAGGGACTTCTGTTCGAGGCCAAAATCATTTCGGCCGACCCGAAAAAATGTCGGGCCCAGGTGATTTCGAACACCAAAAAGCATCGTAGGATGCACTGGTTCCATCTGGTCGTCGCCCCGCCAAAATCGAACGACCGCTTCGAATGGTTCCTGGAAAAGGCGACCGAGATTGGGGTCAACGAAATTACGCCCATCATCTGCGAACATTCCGAACGGAAAACGGTAAAACACGAACGCTCACAGAAAGTCGTACAGGCCGCGATGAAACAGAGCCTGCGCACCCATCTTCCGAAATTGAACGAGGCTGTTTCTTTCACCGATTTTTTGGAAAAAAAACACGGCGGACTCCTATTTATCGCCCACTGTTCCGATAGCGATAAAGAAGACCTGAAGCGCAGGGTGGCCCCGGACCACGATGTTACCGTGATGATAGGCCCAGAGGGCGATTTCTCGACCTCGGAAATCCGCTCTGCCGAGGATAAGGGATTTCAGCCGGTATCATTGAGCCGGGGACGATTGCGAACGGAAACGGCCGCCATCGTGGCCTGTACCACGGTCAATCTCATTAACAACAGTTGATGTTAATCCGTATATTTGACCCAATTTACGGTACATGATAACGTCACTAAATCGAAGGCTTGCCAAAGCTACAAGACCATACCTTGGCATTCTATTTTTGGCCCTTTCGGTCAACGCCCTGTACGCCCAAGAAGTCGCCGTGCTGAAATACAACGGCGGCGGCGACTGGTACGGCAACCCTACCGCCCTGCCCAATCTCATCCGCTTTTGCAACGCGAACATCGGAACGGAAATCCCCGAAAAATCGGACAATGTAGAGGTCGGTAGCCCTACCCTATTTCAGTATCCCTTCTTGCATATGACCGGGCACGGCAATGTCGTCTTTTCCGAAGAGGAAGCCGAGAATCTACGTACCTACCTGCTGTCGGGCGGATTTTTACATATCGATGATAATTACGGGATGGCACCCTATCTCAAAAAGGAGCTGGTCAAGGTTTTTCCCGATACGGAATTGCAGGAACTGGGCGCGGACCATCCCATTTTTAAGGAAGTATACGATTTTCCGGAAGGCCTTCCAAAGATACACGAGCATGACGGAAAGCGGCCACAAGCCTTGGGTATCTATCACGAAGGCCGGTTAGTACTCCTGTTCACGGTAGAAAGCGATCTGGGAGATGGCTGGGAGGATCCTTCCGTACATAACGACCCGGAAGACGTCCGGAAAAAGGCCCTTCAAATGGGGGCGAACATCGTAGCCTATGCCTTTGGCCATTGAGGATGAAGCAAAAAGTAACCCAACTCGAACAAAAATACCGACATTCGCCAAAGACCAACCAAGAACGAAAAACCATGACCCCAAAAATCATATCCAACGGAATCCTGCGCGCGGTGGCCATCATGGTCGGTATTACCCTGCTTCTCTACTTTCTTTGGCAGATCCAGTCCGTTTTGGCCTATTTGGCCATTGCCGCTGTGGTCGCCCTGATCGGTAGCCCCGTGGTCTATTTTTTGAGGAAAAAACTGAAGTTCCCCAATTTGTTGGCGGTCATCTTGACCATGCTATTATTGGTGGGCATTTTTGCGGGTATCATTGCCCTTTTCGTACCCTTGCTGACGGAGCAGGGCAAGAATCTTTCCCTATTGAACATCAATGACCTACAAGATAATCTCAACTCGCTTTACGAAGAGATTACCCTATACTTGGGCGCCTCACCGGAAATGGTCGGAAAGCTCATCAAGGACTCCGACATCGAGAAAACCCTGGTAGGCGGTCTAGACATCGGTTTTATTCCCAATTTTCTCAATTCATTTCTCGACATTCTCAGCACGGCCAGTATCGGCCTTTTTTCGGTGCTTTTTATCTCCTTTTTCTTCTTGAAAGACCGTCTTTTATTGCAAAAGGGAATCTTGGCCTTCGTTCCCAAAGGAAGGGAAACCGGCACCAAAAACTCCATCGAAAAAATCAACACATTGCTCTCGCGATACTTTGTCGGGTTGCTGTTACAGATTTTTGTACTCTTTATCGTTTATGTTATTACCCTGCTTATCGTGGGCATTGAAAATGCTGTTGTCATCGCCTTTTTGTGTGCCCTTTTCAACATCATTCCATATATCGGTCCGATTATCGGTGGATTGGTCATGATCATGCTTACCATGACCAGTAATTTGGGAATGGATTTCAGTACCGTTATCCTGCCCAAGGCGGGCTATGTTTTTATAGGATTGGCGGTCGGCCAATTGGTCGATAATTTCTTTTCCCAGCCCCTGATTTTTTCGAACAGCGTGAAGTCCCACCCCCTTGAAATTTTCTTGATCATTATCATCGCCGGATTGCTTTTCGGAGTAGTCGGAATGATTGTGGCCGTCCCTGGATATACCGCTTTAAAGGTGATTTTAAAGGAATTTTTGGCGGATAACAAGATTGTAAAATCCCTGACCAAAAGTTTATAGCTTGTCTTTCAATAAAAATATATTAGAAACTGGAGTACAGGAATTTATAAGAAATAATTTGGATACTGACATCGTGTCAGTTTTGCTTAAAAATCCGTTTTTTGAGGACGTTTCGAACAAGGAGCTCGCCCAGCAGCTGGAAGCACGAAAAAAGTGCGAAAAAAAGTTGCCGACCTGGTTCGGAACATCGGGAATCTACTATCCTGAAAAGCTGAATATCGAGCAGACATCCTCTGAAATTACGGCGCGCTATAAATCTGAAATCGTATCCGGAAAATCCCTTTTGGATATGACCGGAGGCTTCGGGGTAGACAGTTACTATTTTGCCCAAAATCTAGGTCAGACAATCCACTGTGAAATCGACCCGAACCTCTCCCAAATCGCAGTCCATAACTACGACATGTTGGGGGTCGAAAACATCAAGTGCATCCCAACAGATGGCATGGATTATTTGAAAAATTCTAAGGAATGTTTCGACTGGATCTATCTCGACCCCTCCCGACGCAACGCCAATAAGGGAAAAGTATTCCGCCTTTCCGAATGCTGGCCAGACGTAACTGAGAACCTAGACCTGCTTTTTGGTAAATCGGACAACATCCTCTTGAAAACCTCCCCCCTATTGGATTTCACGATGGGAATCGACGAGTTGCAGTTTGTAAAGGAAATCCATGTAGTTGCCGTTAAAAATGAGGTAAAGGAACTCTCATGGGTGCTTGAAAAAGGGTATTCCGGTGAAATTTCGGTTAGAACCATCGATTTCCTTCGGAACGACCTGTCCAAAACTGACATCCCACCAAACAATTTTTCCAAAAATCAACTTTCCGAAGCCAGGAACGGTACAACTCATTTGTCCCGAATATCCTCCGAAACCTTCGACTTTAAATTATCCGAAGAAAAAAAAGCCGTTTCCGAGTTTTCTCCCCCATTATCCTTTGCATACGAACCCAACGCAGCCATTATGAAATCTGGAGCTTTCAAGATTTTAGGGCAACGATTACACCTCAAAAAACTACACGAGCATACACATCTATACACCTCCGATAAATTAATTGATTTTCCGGGACGTCGATTCGATGTAGAAGAAGCCGTTCCCTTTGGCAAATCGTCCATGAAGCATCTCCAAATAAAAAAAGCCAACCTCAGCACCCGAAATTTTCCGATAAGCGTCGCTCAACTCCGTAAAAAATTCAAGATTGGAGATGGCGGCGCAATCTATCTATTTTTCGCCACCAATCTAGACGGTGAAAACATCGTTTTGAAATGTTCTAAAGTTTAATAGAGGATTAGCCTATAAAAATGGCGGCATTTTTTTTTCACACTCCATCGATTGCAGCAAGGAGCTATTTTGTAGGAAAAGGTTTAGAATCCGCTAATTGAACCCTTACCCGTCAAAATTTAATAATGGCAAAAATAGATAGTTCAAATTAAAGCATATTCAACAAAATCAAGGTCTTACTATAGATCTGAAAATAAAGGAAGATGTTTTTTGACACACCTTCCCAAAAATTTTAGCATTTAAGGTCACATAGTTTCATAAAATAATGTTATTATTGACGCTAAATTTGGTTTAAGTTAACAGTTTGGCAAGTGGTTAACCAAAATCAATGACTCAAATATGAAAACTAACAAACAACAACATGAT
>JBAUIP010000187.1:0-7880 GCA_049683055.1 Pricia sp. | reverse complement strand
CCTTTGTTGCCCTGATTGTTCTTTATATGGCCATTAGGCAGGCTCGGGCCCTTGCCCGCTGGAATTCGGCCGGAACCCCATACCAATCAGCCAAAGAATGAAAACGAGCATAAAGACCCCGTTTTGAACAAATAAAAGAAAAGGCACGCTAATATCCGCCATTTGTAACCCACCGCCAAAGAAAACGATAATTGAAGCGAGCAAGCCCCAGATAGCGAGCCATTTGGGAATCAGTCGAGCTTTCAAAAGAAGATAATATAAGATGGAGCCTCCAATACTATAGAGCATCAACATCAAAAAATGAGTCCAGTAGTAGGCTTCATACCCCATTTTAGATAGGGTCGCATAATGGTCTGCCAAGCCACCACCTTCCGCAAAGTCCCTTCCCATTGATAACAAAGCGACGTGAATGATATTGCTTACCGTTACCACTACAAAACTGATGCCTGCGATTGTCAAATAGGCGGCGACCAATGAGCGGTTATACTTCGTAAGCAACGGAAAAAGAAAAATTGCTATGCCCATAGCAATTGCACTAGCCGTAAGGTCTAGGGAAATGGCAAGTTCCATTTGACCCGCATTTTCGACAAGGTTCGATAAAAATTTAGGGGTATCACTGGGTTCGATCAGACCTCTTAGTGAAGTTCCGGTGGCACCCGCAGCGGCACTGGCTAAAAAGAGAAGGCCGAGCAGCCTACCCTGGTTTTTAATGGATTTCATAATGATTGATTTTTGATTGATAGTTATTAGTTGATTTTATGCGTCATTTGTTACAAAGAATGAGATGAAGCACCACAGGCAGAGGGAATAGAAGGGTCACAAAAAAATCAAAATTCATGTGATTTTTTTACAACATCGCATACTAATAGGATGCAAACCAATCTTTATGCAAGAAGACCGGGCGTTTATACAGCTGATCAAACGACACGAAGGAATCATTTACAAAATTACGAGGCTGTATGCCGATGAAACCGAGAGTCAAGAAGATCTGTACCAAGAAATTGTATTCCAATTGTGGAAGGGATTTAAAACGTTTCGAGGGGATGCAAAAATATCCACTTGGATGTACCGTGTCGCTCTGAACACGGCCTTATTGCACTTGAAAAGGAAAAAGAGAAGGGGGCCGAGGGTTTCCTTGGATACCATTGTGCTTAAACAGGAAGAATACGACCCCTTACTAGAGGAACGCTTGAAAATTCTCTATATAAACATCAAAAAGCTCGGGGAGGTTGAACGGGGTCTCATATTCCTCTTTTTAGAAGGAAAAAAATATAAGGAAATAGGGTCAATTATCGGATTGAGCGCCAACAATGTGGGGACTCGAATGGCACGGATCAAGGAAAAACTAAGACAGTACATAAAAAATTAGGAACTATGGAATTGGAAGAAATGCAGGCCACCTGGTCGGAAATGAGCGACCGACTGAACCATCAACAAAAACTCACCAACACATTGATTATGCAAATGACCCAACAACGTTTCCGAAGCAAAATAGGAATACTTTCTAAATACGAGGGATTGGGAGCGCTCGTCTGTTTTGCTGCTGCGGTTCTTCTTCTTTTTCAATTCCATAAACTGGATACCTGGTATTTTTTGGCATCCGGAGTGTTCACGGTGGCGTATTTAATCCTCCTTCCCGTAATCGTTTTACGTTCCATCAACGCCATGAGACGGATTGATTTGATCAACAGTACATATGCCGAGACCCTAATCGCTTATACCAAGAAGCGGGCACAATTTCTTCTTACCCAGCGCGTCGGTATTTATATGAATTTTATCTTGCTGGCCGTGAGCCTGCCCGTTATGGTCAAAGTTTTCAAAGGCAAGGATATATTCATTGACGATAGTAACATCCTATATTGGTATGTACCCATCATGGCGATTTTTCTTGTGTTGTTTTCGAAATGGGGATATGGAAAGTATAAAAATTTAACCGCGTCGGCGTCAAAGGTCCTGCAAGAGCTTGAGGATTCTAAAAGTTAGGTAATCGGGTGTTCCGCGCCGTAGTATTCTTTTGCGACCTGCCCGGTTATTTAGACACAAAGTCCGGCATCGGGGCAACTCCAAAAAGCGGGTTAACGATAGTTCGTGGACTAAAACAAAAACTCAGGACAATTTCGTTGACTTCAGTGATTATCGTTTAGTTTTGGCTACCCAAAAGACATAGCCCTTTTCGCCTTTGCCGGTCACAAGCCCTAAAATAAAAGAATACCTGAACAGACCCTATCCATACTACTATGGCAGTTGGGACAAACTTTTGCTGATTTTAACGTCGGTTTCGGTACTCAGTTTTTCATTCAGTTACTTTTTCGAGCCCTTTGAGGTCAACCGCGCGGAACATAAGTTCGATTATTTTTGGATCTGCATCGTACATGCCTTCGTCCCTTTGGGTATTGCGCTCGTGTATTTTTTAATATTGGATATACTTCGGACGGATGAGCATCGGTGGACCTTGGGCAAAGAGACATTACACCTTTCCATACTGTTAGGCTTGATCGGAATAGGAAGCTTTCTTGTTCGGGATATCATTTATGATAATCCGAATAATTGGTCTTGGAGATATTTTTGGGAGGAAATTAGGAACACTTTTTTGGTCGGCTCCCTCTTGCTGGCCGTCCTGTTACCATTAAATTTAGAACGGCTTCTGAGCAAATATACCACGGCAGCCAGTCGTTTGAATATTTTGGATACCGGCGAACTCCCCAATAAAGGTACCGTCCCTATCGAGACACCCATCAATTCCGAGGCTTTTGAGCTTGACATCACGAATTTCCTCTTCGCAAAGGTTGATGGAAACTACATGGAAATTTATAAGCAAGAAGGGGATGCTATCCAGAAAATATTGATTCGCCTGCCCCTAAAGCAATTGAAAACACAGCTTTTGGCCTTTCCGCTTATATTTCAGACCCATCGCTCCTATCTGGTCAATATCCATCGTATTACTTCCGTTTCCGGAAATGCCCAGGGCTACCTGCTTTCTTTTGAAGGATGTGACGTTGAAGTGCCGGTGTCGCGCTCAAGAATTGCTGAATTCAATGCCTTTTTCCTTAAAAATGCCTGACTCCCCTTGTTTTTTATCACTTTGGTTTGTCGTTCGTCACAGCGTTCCCTACCATATGGATTGACCCTTTAAGTTTGTGGCACATCCAAACCTTTAAGGAACTATGCAGCAAAAACAAAGACGCTACGACATCGACTGGTGGCGGGTCATCGCCATCTTGGCGGTGTATCTACATCATATCGGTATGCCCTTCAATGGAGACGACTATCACATCATGAATGCCGAATCGAGCAAGTTGCTCGATGACATCATGGTCTTTTTCGAGCAGATACGGCTGCCTTTGCTGTTTTTGATTTCGGGAACGGGAACCGTCTTCGCCTTTTCCAAAAGAAACTGGTGGCAGTTTGTCAAGGAGCGCAGCT
The DNA here is from genome assembly GCA_049683055.1 of Pricia sp. Classification (GTDB taxonomy): domain Bacteria; phylum Bacteroidota; class Bacteroidia; order Flavobacteriales; family Flavobacteriaceae; genus Pricia. Next base: position 4,457 of record JBAUIP010000187.1, on the reverse strand, counting down.
ACCGATTGCTGGTGCCCTTAGTTTTTGGAGTACTGGTTATCGTGCCGCCCCAGACCTATTTTGAGCATATCGATGAATTTGGCTCCTACACAGAATTTTATTCTAAGCTTATAAACCATCTCGAGGTCAATCATCTTTGGTTTATCGAAAACTTGTTTTACATCTCTATACTCTGCATTCCGCTGATTCTGTTTCTTCGCTCCGAAAAATCGCAAGGGCTGCGGAACGTGATTGAAAAATGGAGCGGCGCTCGATATGGTATCCTCTTATGGGTGGTTCCCTTGATTCTTGTAAAGGTCGTTTCCAAAATATACTATCCCGAAGATTCGAAAGACATCACAAACCTGTCATCGACCCTTTTCTACGGCTATTTTTTTGTTTCCGGAATTGTCCTGGCGACTTCCCCAAAGCTCTGGGAATTCCTAAAAATTCACAGGAAGAGGAATTTGTACATGGCCCTTGTCGCCGTAATGCTCTTCTATAGCTATTACTACCTACCGGACAGCATCGCATCGGAATATTGGAACATCCAGGCAAGATGGTCCATTTGGCATGGGGTTTCCAGTGTAGTAAGTTGGGTGATTATCATAGTATTTTTGGGATATGGACAGGTTTGGTTCAACAGGCCGAGCAAAACCCTGACTCGGGCCAACGAAGCTATTTATCCCTTTTATATCCTGCACCAGACCATAATTGTCATTCTGGCCTACTATGTGGTTCGGTTTGACGCGTCGATAGGGACAAAAATCGGATTGTTATTGCTGTTCTCCTTCCCGACCATTATCCTCATTTACGAATATCTGGTGCGCCCGTTTCAGGTGACCCGGGTCTTATTCGGAATGAAAAGGAAATAGAATGGGGTGGGCCGTTACAAAACGGTCTTTGGAATCAGTACTTATTTACCGTGCATCTTATTGCCACGCCAGCGGTTGAAAATCCAGATGGCGATGACGATGACCGCGAGAAGAAGAAAGATGATGTTTCCGTCCATAATAGGTAAAGCTAAGGATTATTTGGGATGATTTTTGTTTCGTTTTTTGCCAGGCCATGCCGAACGAGGAAAGGGTCGTTAATTGGGATGAAAAGCTATTTTTTGAATTTGGATAGTGCGTTTTTAGTGAATTCAGATAATACCAGCTTCCCGGTGATGGCGGCACGTTCCGAGAGCAGTTCGTCCCAGTGGGATGTACCTTGCCAAAGGACTTTTTTCCATTCGGATAGGGCTTCGGGATTGTAACCGGATAATTGATCGGCAAAAAAGTCGAGTTTCTTGTCCAGTTCCTTTAGGTCGTCGAACACCTTGGCGAAAAGGCCTTTCTCTTGGGCCCAATAGGCAGTTTTCCATTCGGTGGGGGAGAGGGATAGTTCCGCGACCGCCGCCTTTCCGATTTTGCGTGATACGGCGGGTTCGATGACCAATGGGGCGATGCCGATGGAAAGCTCGGATAGCCTGATGGATGCCGCTTCCGAGGCAAAAACATAATCGCAGGCGGCAGCCAAGCCTACTCCTCCACCAACGGTCTTCCCTTGTACCCGTCCCACAATGACTTTGGGGCACTCGCGCATAGCGTTGATGACCTTGGCGAAACCGCTGAAAAAGATTTTGCCCTCTTTCAAATCGGATATGGCCGTCAATTCATCAAAGGATGCCCCACCGCAAAAGGCCCGGTCGCCTTCGGATTTCAAAACAATGACCGAAATGGCCTCGTTTTCGGAGAGTTTCCGGATTTCGTCCGTAAATCGGTCCAACATTTCAAGCACGAACGAATTGCCGGCGGGATGGCCGAATTCGACCGTAGCGACCTTGCCGTTGATATTGGTGTAAAGGCTTCCGTTTTGCCTGTTTGTTCCCATAATTTGGATTTGAGGGATAAATTAAATCGTCAAATTTCAAATTGTTAAGCCGAGCACTTCGGCTACGCTCGGTACAGGCGCAGTCGAGACTCAAAATTAAGCGTTTTGCAGCAAGGGCCGAAACTTTTTTCGGAACTTCCAGACCAAGGCGCCACCTCGTATCAGCATCCAAACGGTAAAGGCTATCCAGATGCCATAGAGCTTCCAATCAAGGTATTTCCCCAGAAAAAGTACGGGAACAAATCCTAAAAATGTCGCCACCAAGAGCGTATTTCTCAGGTATTTCATTTCCCCCAATCCCTTGAAAAGTCCATCCAGTACAAAGGCGACCGTATTGATGGGCAATCCCAAAATCAGGATAAAGAAAACGGCGTAGAAAGTCTCGAGGACAATCGTGTCGTTGGAAAAGATATTCCCGATGGGCCGATAGAACAGAAACGAGGCCAGCATCAATACCGCGCTGACCCCAAATCCGTAGAGGATGATTTTTTTGACGAGTTGCCAGAGTCCCTTATAGTCCTGGGCACCCAAAAGTCGGCCGCCCATGATGTTTCCGGCGGCGGCGTATCCGTCGATAAAGAAGGCGGAGAAGAGCCACAGGTTGATGGCAATCGTATGTGCGCCGATGTATTCGGGACCCAGATCGGTCGCCTCACGAACGGCCAGGATCAAGGCGATGTTCAGGGCGATGGCACGGACGAAAAGATTGAGACTCATACCGATCAACCTTCCTAGTTCGGGGTTGATGGGCCCCCTTGGAACGAGGCTTATATCCGTCTTCGTACACAATAGAACGAAGGCCATAATGGCCATGACCCCCTGTGCGGCAAGACTGGCCCAGGCGGCACCGTCGAGGTACATGGCGGGAATCCATCCTTCGACACCATAGACCAACAGAAAATCGAGCCCAATGTTGAGCACGGCCCCGGTAATGGCGATAAGCATGGGGTAATAGGTGTTCTGCAATCCCCTAAAAATACCCATCACCGCGAACACGAACAGGGTCAGCGGGAAGCCCCAAACCCGTATGGAATAGTAGGAAATGCAATAGTCCAAAATCTTCCCGGTGGCATTGAAAAGAATGAAAATCTCTTCGACGATAAAGATGGTGGAAAGCAAAATAAGCAAGCTCAACGCAATGTTCAAAAAGATGGCCTGGGCAGGCAAAGTCTTAACTTCATCCAAACGGTCGGCGCCCAAATATTGGGAGATAATGGCCGAAATCGCGCTACGGGTCTGCCCCAGTACCCAAATAAGCATAGAAAGAAACGAGCCGACGATACCTGCCGCGGCCAGGGATTCGACCCCGTTCACTGGAATGTTTCCAACGATTGCGGTATCGGTTATCGATAGCAAGGGTTCGGCGATGCCCGCAATGGTGGCGGGAATGGCCAGCCGGTTGATGCCCTTAAAATTAATCGGAATTTTCATGAAGGCGGCAAGATATGCGTAATTTGGCGAAGCGCCAACCCACTGCCGCAATGTCGAAAGGTTACACTATCTTTGCGCGTTGCACTAATAGTATGTAACTTTAATCGTAGGTTTAAAATAGTAGCAATGAGCGCAATGATAAAGAATATTCTGGTTCCCATTGGTGCATCGCCCGATTCGCATCATACCCTTCAGTATGCCGTTAATTTCGCCTCAGAGTTTTCAGCCGATGTCTACGTTATGGAAGTTTTTAACGTATCGGTCGGAGCAGGAAAAAGTCTGGCCAATGTGGAGAAGAAAGTGGCCGAACGCAGTAAGCAGAACCTGAAGGAGGTCATCGATCAAATTGACTCCAAAAATGTGAACATCAAGATGGCGACCTACAATGGCGATATCGTCGACGGATTGAAAGATATCGATAAAGAAATCGGCATCGACTTGATTATTTTGGCCCCGCGCAGCCACGATGTTAACGAAGAGCTGTATTTGGGGCATACTTCGGGAAGGATAGTCAAGCGCACCAATATTCCTACCCTGATCGTACCCAAGGGTTCCACGCTCAAACCGATGAAAACCATCTTGACCGCTTTCAAATCCGGTATCTTGAAACGGAATCGAATCCTGAATCCCTTAATGGCCATCAAAGAAAAATTCGATGCCAAGGTGCATCTTCTTTTGGTCAAGGCCCCCGGATATTCCGATGACGACCTAAAGATCAATACAGCCCTGATGGATATGAGTTCCAACGTGACCCTGACCGAAGCCCCGACCACCTATTTAGGTGTTTTGGAGCATCTGCAATCACAGCATCCCGATCTGTTGTGCGTATTCCGGAGAAAAAGGGGATTTTTCAAGAATCTCTGGGAGAAGAACAGTATTCCGAAGTCTGAATTCTCGGCGCGGATACCTGTTTTGGTGTTGAGCGTGAAGAAAGATTAGCCCCGCCCCGGTTATTGTAGTTTCAGCTTCCTGGACGAGGTTCAAGTGGCCTTGTATTCGCCATTGCGGCGGGCCAATGAGCAAAGCGGTAGTCGTTTACAATAACTTGGACAAGAATTTTGATACCTTCTTAAAATGTATTTTCTTTGCAGTCTGAAATTTTGGGGGATTAGCTCAGCTGGCTAGAGCGCTTGCATGGCATGCAAGAGGTCACCGGTTCGACTCCGGTATTC
>JBAUIP010000186.1:0-5672 GCA_049683055.1 Pricia sp. | reverse complement strand
GATTACGGATGCCCACTATCTTAATTTTTTCAACGATATAGCAAATACGCCGTATTACGGATTCGCCGCCGAACAGCAAAATGATGCCGTAATGGTAGAGTATTCATCCCCCAATACGAATAAACCTTTGCACTTGGGCCACATCCGAAATAATCTTTTGGGGTATTCCGTCGCGGAAATCCTGAAAGCCTCGGGTAAAAAAGTGTATAAGACGCAGATCATCAATGATCGGGGCATTCATATTTGTAAGAGTATGTTGGCCTGGCAGCGTTTCGGCAACGGGGAAACGCCCGAAAGTTCTGGTCTGAAGGGTGATAAACTAGTGGGAAGCTACTACGTAGCCTTTGATAAAGCGTATAAAAAGGAAGTAGCCGATAGTATCGCCCAAGGAATGGATGCAAAAGTGGCCGAAAAGGAAGCTCCCATTCTTTTGGATGCCCAAGAAATGCTCCAAAAATGGGAAGCGGGGGAAAATGAGGTCGTGTCTCTTTGGAAAACGATGAACAGTTGGGTCTACAAGGGGTTTGCGACCACCTACAAAAATCTCGGTGTTGATTTCGACACGTTATATTACGAAAGCGACACCTATCTATTAGGAAAGGATGTCGTCGCCGAAGGCCTAGAAAAAGATGTTTTCTATCGAAAGGATGATGGCAGCGTCTGGATCGACCTGACCGACGAGGGACTGGACGAGAAAATTGTACTCCGCTCAGATGGTACGGCCGTATATATGACCCAAGATATCGGTACCGCAATCCAACGCGTCAAAGATTATCCCGATGTCGGGGGTATGGTCTACACGGTAGGCAACGAGCAGGATTATCATTTCAAGGTACTTTTCCTTATACTCAAAAAATTAGGCTTCAAATGGGCCAAAAACCTTTATCATCTCAGCTACGGCATGGTGGACCTCCCTAGCGGAAAAATGAAAAGCCGGGAAGGTACCGTGGTCGATGCCGATGAACTGATGGTCGACATGACCAAGACCGCCGCCGAAATATCCGAGGAGCTCGGTAAGCTGGAAGGCTACACCGATGCTGAAAAACAGTCCTTGTATAAAATGATAGGTCTTGGAGCATTGAAATATTACATCCTCAAGGTCGATCCGAAAAAGCGTATCCTTTTCAATCCCGAAGAGTCAGTGGATTTTCAGGGAAATACCGGGCCGTTCATTCAATATACCTATGCTCGGATACAGTCCATTTTGAGAAAAGCGGAGGACATGGGCAATGACAGTTCTGGCACCTCGACTCCGTTCGACACAGGCGCAGTCGAGGCCTCCGTCGAATTGCATTCAAAAGAAAAAGAACTCCTCAAACAACTACAGCTTTACCCCGAAACTATTCAATCGGCCGCCGAGAATTTCAGTCCCGCCTTGATTGCAAACTATACCTACGACCTGGTTAAGGAATTTAACTCCTTCTACCAACAAGTATCCATCTTGGGTGAGGAGAATGAAGACCAAAAGTTGTTTCGGATACAACTATCCAAAAAAGTAGGGGAGGTCATCCAATCGGCATTCGGCCTATTGGGTATCGAGGTGCCGGAGCGGATGTGAAGACGTTGGCCGTAATAAGCTGATTCATAAAATCTAAATTCGGGTCTCTTCCTAATGAGAGTCCAATTCGGATTAGACGCATATGGGCTTTCATCTAAAACCGTACCCGAAAACTCAAATTGGGCGTAAATCCCAGCGAAACATTCTCGATTTTCTCGACCTCGTTCTGGTCGTTCAGTCGAAAGTAGGCATTCAAGATGTTCTCTCGACCGGTAAAATTCAGCACCGAGAACCCCGCCGAAGCTTTGACCGCCGAACCGATTTCAAAGTTATAAATGGCCGAGGCGTCGGCGCGAAGGTATTCCGGTAACCGGTCGGTATTTGGGGAGCGGTAGTTGATACGATTGGGAAAAAAAGTGTCATTAATAGGCTCATCGGCATCCGGTTCGGTAAAAGGTTTGCCGGTGCGATAGTTCAGGCCAATACCGAACTTAAAGTTTTCAAAAGTATACGTGCCGGCCAGAGTGCCCGTATGCCGAATGTCAAGATTGTTGGGAAATTCCGGGGGAACGACCTCGGGAAAATAGTAGTTGTTTAAATTATAGCCATAACTGGCCCAAATGCTATAGACATCGGTTTTCTTATTGATTAGGAATTCGATGCCCTTTACCTCGTACATTCCGGTTTCGCCGTTAAACTGGTTCTGGTTCTGAAAACCTTGGGTAGAAGTGCTGATGCCGTCGACCTCTTTGTAAAACGCCTCTAGACCAACGTAGAGATTTTCGCTATCGTAATTGACGCCCACGGATCCTTGTTTGCTTTTGGTAATCGGCAGTGCGTCACCGTCCGATACAATCCATCGCCGTTTTTCGATACCGAGAAAATTCTGTTCCAGATCTATGATCTGGTTGGTGGCCTGACTTTTGAACTCCCCCAGCACCTGCACGTTGAATTCCCGGGCAATCGCGTAATTTAGGCTCAGCCGTGGTTCGGCTACAAAAGCATCAAAGGTATTTGGATTCTCATAACGGTTCAGGCGCAATCCACCACGGGCAAAGACCTTACGGTCTTCCGATCGGTAGACTATTTCGGAGAAAAGGGCCTGATTCCGTACGATATCACGCACATCGCTTTGAAATGGCGGCTGGGTGACATCGGTGGAATTGGCGATAGCCGTTTCGCTATATTGATAGCCGTTGGACCAATCCAGATTTTTGCCTATAGAATACTGGGTATCAAACTTTAGTGCCGTTTCTTGCACCTGATTGTTCTGAAAAAGGGTTTGTTGCGCATTGGAAGTGGTATTGCGGGCATCGAGATCGTATCTGGTATAGTAAACATTCAGGAAAGTGGAGAATTTTTTGGCCCAGCGGCTTTGCAGGCTTCCACCGAAAGACAGGTTGGTTTGGTCTAAATCGCTGCGGGTGCGCAGGTCGGAATCCATCTCTTGTTCCGAATAGTCCAACCGATTGTTGATATTGATAAAGCTAAAGCGGAGTTTCTGATTTTTGTTGACATCGTAAAGTAACTTCCCCGTAAAATCGTAAAAGTAGAAATTGCCGTCGCGGTTGACCTCGCTGTCCTCGAACACCCGGGTAAAGAATTTTTCATAGGTCGGCGTATCGAACAAATCGGTGACCGACCGTCGGGCCGAAAATTGTACCGCGAGTTTGTCGGAAATGGGAAGGTGACCGTATATATCGCCCCCAATAAAATTCAAACCGGCTCCGCCAAAAAACTGCTCCGAAATGGAGTCTTTGGTACGTATATCTATAATGCCGCCCACCCCTTCGCCGAACCCGGCAGGGGTTCCGTTTTTGGTCAGGACGACCTTCTCCGTGAGATAGGGATTAAAGGCGGATATCAATCCGAAAAAGTGACCCGATTGATACATTTTGATGCCGTTCCAAAGTACGAGATTCTGGTCGTTGGTGCCCCCGCGGATGTTGATGTTCGATACCGTTTCGTCGATGCTTTCGATACCGGGTAGGGCCTGCACGGTCTGCAACACATCAGGCTCGATCAAGCCGGGAAGAATGCCGAACTGCTGGCTGTTCACCTCGATACTGCCATCCAACTGTTTGACGAGTCCCTTGGTCAGGAATTCGTAGACGACCACCTCTTCCAACTGACGGTAAAACTGGGCCAGCAATAGCGTGGCACATGGTCGTTGGCGTATTAGGTCCCTAGCGTCGACGAAAAGCGTTTTGTATCCGATATGTTTGATCTGCAATTTGGCGTTCCGAGGCAGGTCGTCGATTTTGAACGTGCCATCGGGATCGGTAATGACCGCTTTGCCGGTTCCCAGCACCTCGATGGTCGCGCCGGTCACCGTATTCCGCTCAAAATTATCCAGTACGAGCCCGCAAATATCGATTTTAGGATTTAAGGTCAACGTATAGTAACGTTCGTTGAGCTTTTGGATTTCGAATTGGGTCTGCAGTTCAATATCCTGTAAAATAGCTGCTAAATTGTTTTTTTTTGGAAGGACAATACGGACATCGCGAATAAAATCGTCTGCGTAGGAAAACTTGATATCATATTCCCTTTCCAATCGTTGTAGGAAAGATTCCAGTAAAACTTCGGAAGTATTTTCTTGGGATGCGACAGGATGAGAAAGCGAAAAAAGAATAAGGCCGAGGAGGGTGAGGAAACCTTTACGGAGTGTTTTCGCCATAGAAGAGCACTTTATCGCCCTCAAATTTAAACTTTATTTGCGAGGGGACGCTGATACTCTTTAACGCAAGTTCGGCATCGGTATGGCTGAAGGTGCCGGTAAAAAGTTGTTCTAGGTCTATGTTCTGGGTTTCGACCGGTATATCATATTGGCGCTCAAACTCGTCTAGCACGTATCTCAAAGGCACACTTTTAAACGAACTTTCATTATTCATCCATGAAGGTGCGGAAGCGCTCTCGGTGTTCGCGGGCATGATTTCACCGTTAATCGCGCTAAAAGATTGCCCTGCCGTAAGCTGTGTTTCCTTTTCCCGAAAGATTACGCCTACCAAACCTTCGTAGCAGGTGACCTCAAAAAAATGCTCCCGGTTTTCCACGTTGAACTGGGTCCCTAGGACCGCTATGTCTCCGGCATCGGTCGTCACGGTAAAGCGTTTGCCTTTGGACACCTTGAAAAATGCTTCCCCTTTGAGATTTACCAAGCGATTTTCATCCCATTTCCGTTCGCTGAAGGATATTTCGGAATCCGCATTTAGAACGACCTCGGAACGGTCCGGTAGGGTAACATCCTTACTTTCCGCAAAAGAAGTAGCGATGGTTTCATCCAAAGAGCTCAAATAAAAATAGCATCCTGTCATAAGTACCGCCACCGAGGCCGCCACCCGTAAAAATTTCCGGAAGGGCCGCAAACGTACAACCTTGGTATCTTGAAGTTCACGTCGGTTACGCAAGGCCATAAATGCACTATCGGCATCGAATTCAGGGGCTTCCAAAGTATCGGAAGCCTCTAGAATACGCTGATACGAGGCATAACCGTCGGATTTCTTGAATTCCTCAAGCTCCGCTTCCGTCAGGTCGCCGTTCAACCATTTCGCCAAGTAGTTTTCTTGCATCGTTTTAACTTCTAGCCTATATAACAACCGATTTGGGAAAAACCCTACCTTTGCCCCCCATGAACCTCAGGGTATTTCTGCTTTGTGTGCTTTGCTGTGGATGTTCTTTCGCCCAGGAAGATACGACGAAAAATAATTATTCCTTCGATGCGAACTTCTTTGCGGGTTCCATCATTTTGCATAATCCCGATATCTCGCATCTAATTAGAGAGCATCCGGCGGGATTTATTCTTGGGTACAACCGAAAGACCTATGGCCGTGAGGACTGGCAGCAAGGCTATAACTATCCCGATCTTGGTGCGTCCTTTATCTATCAAGACATGGTCAACCCGACCCTTGGCGAGAATTACGGCCTGTATGCCCATTTCAACTTTTATTTTTTCCGGCGCAACCTACAGTTCCGTATCGGTCAAGGCTTGTCCTACACGACCAATCCTTACAATCGGGATACGAATTTTCGGAACAACGCCTACGGCTCCCGATTTTTGAGCTCTACCTTCCTAATGCTCAATTTCCATAAAGAAAAAATCTACCGGAATCTAGGTTTCAAGGCGGGATTATCCATTGTGCACTATTCAAATGCTAACGTCAGGGCACCGAATACC
>JBAUIP010000185.1:0-9196 GCA_049683055.1 Pricia sp. | reverse complement strand
CCTGAAGCGTATATCGAACACCTAAACTCCTTGGTCAAATGAGGTCCTTGGCACTGCTATTCCTATGCTTTTTGACCTTGGGCATTTTCGCTCAAGATGAGCAGCCCGTGACCGTACACCAAACCCTGAAGTTGATGGGTACGCGCTTTGATATTACCGTGGTCGCCGATAACGAAGAGATTGGCCAGATCAATATCGACGAGGCCACCGCGGAAATAAGGCGGATCGAAAACCTGATATCCGCATGGGAACCCGATTCGGAAACCTCCTTGATCAATAAAAATGCAGGAATACGGCCCGTTGAGGTAAGCCTTGAACTGTTTCAGCTCATCGAACGGGCCAAACAGATATCCGAATTGACCGATGGCGCTTTCGATATATCCTATGCCTCGATGGATGAGATCTGGAAGTTTGACGGTTCCATGCTGGAAAAGCCTTCCGAAACCGAACTGAAAGCCTCTGTAGCCAGGGTAGGATATCAAAAAATTGTCCTTAACCTCGATCAGCAGACCGTTTTTCTGCGGGATAAGGGAATGAAAATCTCCTTCGGCGCCATCGGAAAAGGATACGCCGCCGATAAGACCAAAGAACTCTTGATTTCCAAACAAGTGATTGGTGGAATCATCAACGCGGCCGGAGACCTGACTACTTGGGGCACAAAGGCCAACGGCAAAAAATGGCTCATTGGAATCGCGAATCCGTTGAGCAAAGAGAAAATTTTTTCATGGCTGCCCGTTGTGGAATCCTCGGTGGCGACCTCCGGCAATTATGAAAAATTTGTGGAATTCGACGGGGTTAAATACTCGCATATCATCGACCCTAGAACGGGAAGCCCCTCAACGGGAGTGAACAGCGTCTCAATATTTAACAAAAGTGCGGAACTCTGCGACGCACTCGCCACCGCCGTCTATATCATGGGCCGTGAAGCGGGACTTTCCCTCATCGATCAACTCGGCGGCACCGAGGTCATTCTGGTCGATAGTGACAACCAAGTTCATAAGAGTGGCGGGATTTTGTTCGAGAGCAATCCTTGACAAATGCGTTTGGAAGAACAAATGGCATTTTTAGTTACTTTTGAGTTATGAAAGCACTGAATATCAAAATACCGGATAATGAGACCTTGACGAAAAAGGGACCAAACGATTTTTGGCAGCAAAATGTATGAATCGGGCAAACTTACTTTAGGCCAAGCAGCCGAACTGGCCGAACTTTCAAAAGCTGCCTTTTCCGAGATTTTGATTGATTACAACGTTTTTAGATGATTTGAAGGGAAGAAAGCTAGCTGAGAAACTGAATTTAAGATACTCGGGTACGCTAGGATTCATATTGAGGGCGCAACGGGAGGGATTAGTTCCAAATATCGATGCGCTGCTGGATAGGATTGAAGCCACGAATTTTAGAATCAGCAAGAAACTAATCGATTTGATTCGGGAAGAGGCCAATCGAAAACCCTGAACATTTAGCTTTGAGAATAGTATTACTCTTATTAGGTATTGGGGCGTTCACGACTTCTTGCGTTACGGTAAAGCAATACGAAAAAGTCTATTTGAACGACGAAGAAATGCAGCTTTCGGCCAAGGGTACCGAGCGTTTCGAAACTAATTTTCAGGTTTATCGTGAAGCTGCTGCCGGCGCGAATGGCGGAAAGAGTGGGGGAGGATGTGGTTGCAATTGATTTGAAATTCCTTCTTAACATATCGCTATTGATGTCGACTATTTGGGCTTTCTCCCAAGAGGACACCTCCTACAAAAAACGTGTCTTGGAAACCGCCGAAATCGACTTGCTGTTCAGCTATTACGGACAGGACGGAGAGAACGCCGCGGTCACCGGAGGCCAAGGTACCGAAGAGCTGACGGATGCTACTTCCGCCATTGTCGTAAGCATCCCGCTAAACGACGACGATGTGCTTACCGCGGACGTAGGTATATCTACCTATACCTCAGCCTCCTCGAGCAATGTCAATCCGCTCGACGGAGACGCCGGGCGAACCGTGAGTCCGTTCAGCGCTTCCTCGGGGGCATCACGGCAAGATGTGCTTGTGCATTTCAATCCAGAATACCGGCACAGTTCCGACGACCGGAATTCCGTATCCTCCGTCAATGCTTACATTTCATCGGAATACGATTATTTTTCGTTGGGTGTCGGTGGAGAATATTCCCAAATGTTTAACGAAAAAAATACGGAGGTTTCCGTAAGCGGCAAGGTCTATTTTGATGAATGGAATCCCCAATATCCTATTGAACTTCGGGAAGGTTTTTTTGACTCCCGCATTACCGGAAACGGAAGTTATACGCCAGATTTCAAAGAGTTCTTCGACGAAAACCGAAACACATATAGCTTATCCCTTGGCCTGTCCCAGATTCTATCAAAAAGAATACAAGGAGCTGTTTTTATGGATGTCGTCCTTCAAAGAGGACTATTGAGCACCCCCTTCCAACGGGTTTATTTCGGCGACACCAACAATTTTTTCATCGAAGACTTTCAGTTGGCCGACGATGTGGAGCGGCTGCCGGATACTCGTCTGAAACTTCCGATCGGCGGCCGAATGAACTTTTATTTGAGCGACACTTTCATCCTGCGGAGCTACTACCGATTCTACTATGACGATTGGGGCGTCACTGCTCATACGGCCAGTCTTGAAATCCCGATTAAACTGAACGCTTCGATTACCGCATACCCATCCTATAGGTTCTACATGCAATCCGCCGCCGACTATTTTTATAAAAGGGAGGTGGCACTTTCGAGCTATGACTTCTATACTTCAGACTACGACCTTTCGCAATACAGCGCCCACCAATATGGAATGGGCATCCGCTATCAAGATATTTTCACCAAAGCCAAATTGCTTACGTTCGGATTGAAATCGCTGAATCTCCGCCTGAATAAATATGATCGAAGTGACGGTCTCAATGCATTTATCGTGACCTTGGGCACTACCTTTGTGGGAGAGTGATGTTCCTTAAATATACTAGTCCAAATTAATATATCCTTCTTCGACCAAAGTCTGTTTTGAATGGACCAACTTTGAATATCCGTCCTTTAAAAGATAAACGTCGTCGCTGACCTCGAGGATATCCCGATAAAAATGATCTGTAATGACGATAACGCTTTTCTGCTTTTTCTTATTGATGAGATCTTTCATGATATCAACATAAATCGGTGCAATGAACGAAAAGGGTTCATCGAGCAGTATTATCTTTTTGTCGGAATTCAAGATAAGGTAGGTTTCCAATACCCGCAGTTCACCTGAAGATAGCTGATTGACCTTAGTTTTTTTGTGGATGTTGAAAGAAGAAAATAAAGCGGCAAAATGAGACCGATCCACATTGAAAAGACGAAAAGCTGCCCGCAGTTTCAAATTGTTCGGGAGCAATTGGTGCTGAGGTAAGTATGCAACGGATTTAGTGAGGTAAAGCTTCTTGCTTTGATGAATTCCGTCGATGCGTATATTTCCGTATTTAGCGTTTAGGGTTCCGAACAGAATACGCAATAATGATGTCTTTCCGCATCCGTTTCTTCCCAAAATACCGGTAACCTTTCCCGTTTCTGCCGCTAAATAAACTCCGTAAAGAATTTTCCGGTTGTCAAAATTCAATTCTATGTTATCGATTTCCAGATTCAAAACAGATTTAATAACAAAATTGCAAGTATGGTCAAGAAGGCATCCATAAGAAATACCAGCGAAAATAATCCCAATTTGGAAATACCGAAGTTTTTGTAAAAGGTCAGTTTTTGATTCAAGCGGACATCCAAATAGATTATAAAAACTATTCCGAACAAAAAAAGCTTTGCTAAAAGGATTTTCGGGATGAATACGTCAATTTCCTGTGATTTTAGAACGGCATATTGAATGCTCGTAATGACCATGGAAATCCAGATAAAGGGTCGATAAAAGAACAGAACGAGATGATATGTTTTATATCGGAAGAGTAAGCGTATCAAATCTTAGGAGTGTACTCAAATGTACAATTTTATCGTAAATTCGCAGACCCACGAAGACGGGATTATGATAGATAAACTGAACATTGTAAAGCAGCGTTTCGATGAGGTGTCGGACTTGATTATACAGCCGGACATCATTTCGGACCAGAAACGCTATGTCGAGCTGACCAAGGAATATTCGGATCTTAAGGAACTTGTCGAGAAACGCGATCAGTATATTGAATTGACCGACAATATACAGGAAGCCGAGGAAATTATCTCCGATGGCAGTGATACCGAAATGCTCGAAATGGCCAAAATGCAGATAGAGGAGGCCAAGGCAGAATTACCGCAGCTGGAAGAGCAAATCAAAATGATGCTGATTCCCAAAGACCCGGAGGATGCCAAAGATGTGGTCGTTGAAATCCGTGCCGGAACGGGAGGGGACGAAGCGAGCATCTTCGCCGGTGACCTTTTCCGAATGTATACTAAATACTGTGAAAACAAAGGCTGGAAGACCAATGTCATCGATTTGAGCGAAGGAACAAGCGGTGGATATAAGGAAATACAGTTCGAGGTCAACGGTAAGGATGTTTATGGCACCTTAAAATTCGAAGCAGGTGTTCACCGCGTACAGCGCGTACCCCAAACGGAGACCCAAGGCCGGGTACATACAAGTGCGGCTACGGTAATGGTGCTCCCAGAGGCGGAGGATTTCGACGTTCAGATAGATCCCAAGGACGTTCGAATCGACTATTTCTGTTCGTCCGGACCGGGTGGGCAGTCCGTCAACACGACCTATTCCGCCGTTCGCCTGACCCACGAGCCAACGGGACTCGTCGCCCAATGCCAAGACCAGAAATCACAGCATAAGAACAAGGAAAAAGCTTTTCGAGTATTGCGTTCCCGATTGTACGACCTAGAACTGGCCAAAAAACAGGAAGAAGATGCCGCTAAACGGAATTCCCAAGTGAGTAGCGGCGATCGTTCGGCCAAAATCCGTACCTATAATTATCCCCAAGGCCGGGTGACCGATCACCGTATTGGGCTTACCTTGTACGACTTGCAGAATATTATTGACGGCGATATACAAAAAATCATTGAAGAACTCCGTCTGGTCGAGAATACGGAAAAACTCAAGGAAGCTTCGGAGGTGTTTTGACGACCAATTTGAAATAGCAATTTTGACTACGAAACAACTTGTCGCCCAAATCCATACTAAAAAATCTTTTCTCTGCATCGGTTTAGATACCGATTTGGACAAAATTCCACAACACCTGCTTCAAGAGAAAGACCCGATTTTCGCCTTCAACAAAGCCATTATCGATGCCACCCATCATTTGTGCGTAGCCTACAAACCCAACATCGCTTTTTATGAAGCATATGGGGTTTCAGGATGGACAGCCTTGGAAAAGACCATGGATTATCTCAATCAAAATCACCCCGAAATCTTTACCATTGCCGACGCTAAACGCGGAGACATCGGTAATACCTCGACCCGATATGCGGAGGCTTTTTACGGAAATTTACAATTCGACTCCATTACCGTAGCTCCTTATATGGGAAGAGATTCCGTGGAGCCTTTTTTGGCCTTCAAGGACAAGCACACCATTCTGCTGGCGCTGACCTCCAATGAGGGCGCATTCGATTATCAATCGAAACGCATTTACGGAACGGAGCTTTACAAAAAAGTATTGGAAACGTCGAAAACTTACAAAAATGCCGAAAACCTGATGTATGTGGTAGGGGCTACCAAAGCGAAATACCTTCAGGAAATTAGGAAAATAGTGCCCGATAATTTTCTTCTGGTACCGGGCGTTGGTGCCCAGGGCGGAAGCTTGGATGAAGTATGTGAATATGGGATGAACAAAGATGTGGGCTTGCTCATCAATTCGTCGCGCGGAATACTGTACGCCTCTAAAGAAAATGATTTTGCGGAGGCCGCTGCGAGACAAGCGGGTACGCTACAAAATCAAATGGCTGTCCAATTGGAAAAGCGGAACTGACTATCTTATCATGTTCTCCAACATCCTTTGGATTTTCTTGGCTTTCGACTCGAAAAACTCGACCAATTTAGCATCGGTATATTCCATGTTGCTGGCCTTATCCAAAAAATTCTGGTATTGATATTCCAATAGCGAGATCACATTCCTATTTGCGGTCAACGGCGTTACACTTCCTACCTTACAATATTGCTTTTCCATAGTTTAACAGATTAAGACATCTAATATACGGCTCAAAACCGATATTCGATGCCAAAAATCGTCGTATTTCCTTAAAATCCGATTTTTTGTTGCGTTATTAACGTTAGATTAATATTAAGTTTAGGAATGATTTGGATTTTGAGCTTAAATTATTGGAATTCTAAAAAAAATACTGTTTGATTTAGTAGACGCTTTTAGCATTGCAAAAAATGGTCGTATTGCATATTTGAGCGATTGGGCCCATGTCAATTTCTTTGAACCATTTAATTCCTAGCCTCCGTATCCCGGGTTTTGTTCCATCAAAGGATTGGTGTCCATTTCATCTTGTGGAATAGGAAAAACCAAGGTGTTGGCATCAAAAGCTAAGTCGCCTACCGCTCGCTCGGTTCTCTTGTAATCATGTATAAGAAATCCTTCGAAGGCCAGTTCCAATTGACGCTCATTAAATATGAGGTCCTCTGTCAGGTTGGGTAGGGCATCGGCACCGGATCGGGCCCTGAGCGCGTTGATTTCCGCCAAGGGTGCTAGACCGACCGCCGTGTCTTCCCTAAAGTTACTTTCCGCCCTGATCAGATGCATTTCCGCTATCCTAAAAATAGTCACATTGGCAAACTGATTAGTGTATTTCGAGGAAAGTCGCTCATCGTTATCGGGACTTATATAGAAGAAGTTAGCCCTGACATCGCCATCGGCATCACCAAAAAGATTCAAATAGGCGTCTTGTACACGAACGTCGCCTCCTCGACCGCCATTAGCTTGTGAAGCGTAAAAGGTGACTAATTGGTTGCCGTCCACACCAACGGTTACCTGACTGGTTTTTTGAAAGGCGAAGATGGTCTCAGGTCCATCCGTATCATTGTTGAACGCCCCGGCAAAGGTTGGAGCCAAGCTGTGCCCGCTATTGTTCAATACATCATCTGCGGCATCCCTTGCGGCGGCATAGTTACCTTGCTGAAAATAGACGCGGGCCAGCAATGCCTGTGCAGCAAATCTATCGGCATAAAAGCCATTGTCATCGGGCAGCAGGTTATATGCGTCTTGGGCATCGGCTATCACTTGGGCATAGACTTCTCCCACTGAATTTCTTGCTTTTTCCAAAATTACGTTGTAATCGAGAATACCCTCGAGCCGTAAAGGAACTCCCAATGGGGAATTGCTACTTCCAAGCTGGTAAGGTGCTCCATAATTACGGATCAAATCAAAGTAAGCGAGTGAACGTAGAAATTTTGCTTCCCCTTCGATTCTGTTTCTTTCGTCATCATCGCTGGTCACGATTTCAAGGTTGTCCAGCACTAAGTTGGCCTGATTGATACTCTCATAACTATTCCTCCAAATATTTTCTACAAAGAGATTGTCGACCAAAAGACTTTTGGTAATCGCTTGTCTTGGGTCTATAAAAGTACCTCCCCATTCTACTTCGTTCGTGGTACCCAAAAGATCGTCCATCAGTTGAAGTTCACCACCATAGGTATCTTCTTGACCCATTTCATTGTAGATGCCGACCAAGATAGCCGAGAGATTAGCTTCGGTGTCTATTGCAGATTCTCCCAGTAAGTTGTCGGTAGGATCAATTTCCAATCGATTTTCGCACCCGACCCAAAAAATGGTGATAAGGGCTATCGATAAAGTTTTACATATTTTCATAATAAATTCGTTTAGAAATTAATGTTTAGACCAATAGTAAAGGTTTTGGCAGGGGGGGATGAATAAAAAGTAGAGCCAGGATTATTGTTGTCGTTCACATCGCTTCTTGCTTCTGGATCCTCGAACCTATAATCGGTAAAAGTCAATAGATTTATTCCGGTAAAATAAACCCGGAGTTTGTTGAACCCTATTTTCTCAACAGTTTTGCTCGGAATAGTGTATCCAAGGGTCAGGTTTCGGAGCCGTATGAAGTCCGCTTCATCCAGATAACGTGTCGATTCAGCGGTACCATTAGCACCGAAAAGCCTAGCTTGGGGCACGTCGGTTATGTCACCAGGTTGCTGCCATCTCTGCAATTGATCGATACTTTGATTGTCGTAAAAATCGGCGGAGGCGGACTGAAAACGACCACCGCTGTTATAAATGCTGGCGCCCCGTTCACCCTGAAACGTAAATGCAAAATCTATACCCCTATAGGTCATGGAATTGGTAAGGCCACCGTACCATTCCGGAAAGGGATTGCCTATTGCTATTCTCTGCGCTTCATTCGGGTCTGTCGTTGTGCCATCGGTGCCATCGTTCAAAAAATACAGTGCATCGCCATTGTCGGGGTCGACGCCGGCATACTCCCTCAAATAATAGGATGCTAGAGTTTCGCCGACACGGTTAATGTTTTCACCGGTCACAATATCGGCGTTATCATTGGGCAATGATTGTAGCTCCGTGATATTGTTGGAAATGTTGAAATTTGTCGTCCAGGTAAAATTATCGTTACTGACATTTTGGGTGTTCAGTACAAATTCAAAGCCCTTGCCTCTTAGAGCACCTATATTTCTATTGATAATATTCGAACCGCTGCTTGGTACCAGCGGAACTTCGAACAATAGGCCTTCGGTATCCTTGATGTAGTAGTCGATTTCACCGGAAATTCTTCCATCCAAAAACCCGTAGTCAATTCCGAAATCGGTCTGTTTTGATTTTTCCCATGTAAGATTAGGATTTCCGGGTTGAAGAGGCGCTAGACCCGAACGCCGATTGTAAGGGACCGAACTGAACAAAAAACGGGATGCAAAATTCCCGATTTCAGCGTTCCCCAACTCACCGTAACTGGCCCTTATTTTTAGAAAGGATAATGTATTGGAATCGTTCAAGAAATTTTCCTCTGATATAATCCATCCTCCTGAAATCGCTGGAAAATTTCCGAATCGTACGTTCTCACCAAAACGCGAGGATCCGTCTCTTCTAATACTGGCTTTCAATAGATATTTATCGGCAAAGCTGTACGTTGCCCGAGCGAAATAGGCCAAAAAGGTGTTCTGTTGTTCAATCCCCGTGCCCGCCGTTACTTCGGCTCCCCCGCTTACGGTGGGCAGGCCGTCCCCCGGAAATTGTTGACTGGTCACACTAATAATTCTCCGGTCGTTCT
>JBAUIP010000184.1:0-5553 GCA_049683055.1 Pricia sp. | reverse complement strand
GCCATATACATTCAACCCATCATAAGCCGGGTCCATTCTGGTTCTGCCTGGGTTGTCGAAGTCAATGGTATTGGTCGCATACCAATCCTCTCCACGCAAAATCGAAAAATTCGCCTTGACCGCCAATTTTTCACTGAAGGCATGGGCGCCACGAATTCCGAAATCGTAATATTCGTTGGTTCCGGCAGCGTCCTGGGAGGTAAAGCCTCCTTTCAAATAGGTACTGATACCCTGATAGTTCCAAGGATCTTTACTGGTCATGAACAGAATTCCGTTGAACGCGCCTGCACCATAGAGGGCAGAAGAGGCCCCTGGGAGTATCTCCACGCTCTTGACCTCGAGTTCGGACATTCCCACCAAATTTCCTAGAACAAAATTAAGGCCAGGAGCGGAGTTGTCCATCCCATCGACCAGCTGTAAAAACCGGGTGTTCGCGAAACCCGCAAAACCTCTCGTGTTGATGGATTGAAAAGTCAAACTGTTAGTATTGACATCGACACCCTTCAGGTTCTGCAATCCACTATAAAAGGATTCCGCCGCAGTGCTTTTGATTTCCTTCAACCCGAACCGTTCTACGGAAACAGGCGATTCAAAGATACGTTCAGGGGTTCGCGAGGCCGAGATGACTACCTCGTCCAAAAAGGTTTGGGTCTCGTTCAGCACTATCGTGATAGTAAGGTTGTTTTCAGTAATTTCTTGGGTGGTTTCTGAATATCCGATACTGGTCACCTTCAATTGAAAAGGAAGCGGTTGATCGGTTTCCAAAGTGAAATTTCCGTCAAAATCGGTAGTCGTACCGATGGCCTTTCCTTCAATGACGATATTGGCACCGGGCACCGGCTGATCGTTCTGGTCCACTACCGTACCGTTTACCGTAGTCTGCGAGAATCCAAAACTCGCGACCAGCAATAGGGAGAATAACAGTATTGTCTTCATGTTAAGCTTACGTTAAATTGGTTTGCAACGGCAAGTTAATATTTTTTTCAAACTAAAATCATAAAATGGAAAAAATTATGCACGCATAGTAAATATTTCGCAAAAAAGCCGACACTTTCGCGTCGGCTCTGTAATTTAACGGGGTTGAGGGGATGTTTTACTCCACTGTAACGGACTTCGCCAAATTCCGTGGCTGATCGACATTACAATTGCGCATTACCGCAATGTGGTAGGACAATAATTGCAAAGGAATAGTAGTCAAAAGCGGCGTCAGGCTCTCAAAAGTTTCGGGCACCTCGACCACGTGATCGGCCAGATCGGTAACCTGCTCGTCGCCCTCGGTAACGATGGCGATAATCTTGCCCTTTCGGGACTTGATTTCCTGCACGTTACTTACTACTTTCTCGTAATGTCCTTTTTTAGTTGCGATGACGAAGACTGGCATTTGCTCGTCGATGAGCGCAATGGGACCGTGCTTCATCTCGGCCGCAGGATATCCCTCAGCGTGGATGTAGCTGATTTCCTTCAATTTAAGCGCGCCTTCCAAAGCAACGGGAAAGTTAAAGCCCCGGCCCAAGTATAAAGCATTGGGAGAATCTTTATAGACCTCTGCGATAATTTCGATCAGCGGATTTGATTCCAGCGCCCTTTCGACCTTGGCGGGAATGGTTTCCATTTCGGTCAAATACTCATGAAAAGTGGCTTTATCGATAGTGCCTTTCTCCATTGCCAATTTTAGGGCAATCAAGGTCAAAACGGTAATCTGGGTCGTAAAGGCTTTGGTGGAAGCCACGCCTCTTTCAGGTCCCGCATGGGTATAGGCACCCGCATCGGTCTCACGGGCAATAGATGAACCGACCACGTTGCAGACCCCGAAGACAAAGGCCCCATTTTCTTTGGCCAACTTAATGGCGGCTAAGGTATCAGCCGTTTCACCGGATTGTGATATCGCGATGAGCACATCTTTGTCGGTAATCACGGGATTCCGATAACGGAACTCCGAAGCGTATTCGACCTCCACGGGAATACGGGCCAAATCCTCAAAAATATACTCTGCGACCAATCCCGCGTGCCACGAAGTACCGCAAGCCACGATAATAATCCGTTGGGCGTTCGTGAATTTTTCCAAGTTCTGGTCGATACCGGCCATTTTTATAAGTCCCTGTTCGGTGCGCAACCTTCCGCGATAGGTATCCATAATCGCCCGGGGCTGCTCGTAGATTTCCTTGAGCATGAAATGGTCATAGCCTCCTTTTTCGATTTCCTCGATGTTCATTTTAAGCTCGAGGATGTTCGGATAGGCAATCGCATCATCCTTGATTTTCCGGAGTTTTATTTCCTTGCCGAGACGTACGATGGCCATTTCTTCATCCTGTAAATAGATGGCGTTATTGGTGAATTCAATGAAGGGGGATGCATCCGAAGCGATAAAAAACTCGTTTTCGCCCACTCCGATAGCCAAGGGGCTACCTAGTTTTGCTACTACGATCTCATCGGGCTTTTGCCTGTCGAATACCGCAATGGCATAGGCGCCGACCACCTCGTTCAAGGCAATCTGTACCGCCTTGCCCAACATGACATTTTCGGTTTTCTTGACCTCCTCGATCAAGTTGACCAGCACCTCGGTATCAGTTTCCGATTCAAAGGTATATCCCCTTTTGGTCAGCTCTTTTTTAATGGATTCGTAGTTCTCGATAATCCCGTTGTGGATTATGACGAGGTCACCGGAATTGGAATAGTGCGGGTGGGAGTTCACATCGTTCGGCTCGCCATGGGTAGCCCAGCGGGTATGGCCGATGCCGAGACTGCCCTTAGTAGAAATCTGTTTCTGGGATTTATTCTTTAAGTCCTCGACCTTGCCCTTGGTTTTGGCAAGATTGATTTCGCTACCGTCGTAAATCGCGATACCGGCACTGTCGTAGCCACGGTATTCCAGACGTTCAAGACCTTTGATAATAATCGGATAGGCCTCTCGGTGCCCAATATAACCTACAATTCCACACATAATTTATACTGTATTTTGAAAGGGGGAAATCACAAATTCGTCGCAAATTTAACGGATACGACTGAAAACGAGCCCCTTTATAAAAATTTTACTTCCTTAAAATTTGTACGCTTCTTGGTCGACTACCCGTTCCGAACAGCACGGATGAACAAAACCTGCGACAATTCTATTGATTAAACGAAAGATTTCGGGAACTCGTATGTGAGGAGGAAATTAATTAAGAGGATGGTATATACGATAGGATGCCAATGGATTCTAAAAGAATAAGGATGTTGAAAGGATGATATCTTTAGAAGGATAACGTCCCTAGAAGGATGCCATTTTGAAAGGACGAAATTGAAAGAACGACGTCTTTGAAAGGATGTCTCTACAGTAGGATGCCGTTGCTAGTAGGATACCACTACCAGAAAAATGCTATTCATGAGAGGATAGGGTTGAAACGAGGATGCCCATTCTGCAAAAAAATCAGTTCGCCTCGGTATAGAAAATCTCGAGCTGTAACTTCTTGTCAACGTCCTCACCGGATACATTGCTGCCGAAAAGCACAGTGCCCAAGGGACTCAAAGTCGCACCGGTCGGCAGATCGGTTTCGGCGCCCTCTTCCAACATAGCGGTGGAGATACCTTGTATTCGAATATCTGGGGTAATGGTCAGCCCAAGCGTAGCGTTTTCGCCGTTGCGTACGACCAAATCATTAATATAATCAGTAATCTTGACCGTGTATCTCAGTTCAGAACCGGAAGTTCCATCGCCTTCCAATATCCCATCGTAAAAGGGAAAACTCGCTAGGCTGGTAGCTGCCGCGGCGTCAGTGACTCCGCGCAACAAGGCACCCGTCTCCATACTATATAGGTATAACCGTGGCGGTTCGATAACCCCTTCGGTCCGGTCGACGTAAAAGACCAGATTGGCCTCGTTGATTATCCAATTGTTGGCCTTAATTTGGGATATAGCTTCGCGTCCGTTGGCGTCATCGAACAGGTTAATTTCTGCAAAACTACCGGAGCCGCCCTTGAGGTAAATGCGTTCCGCGTTTTCTTCGGATGCGATGGCGTCCGCGATTTCGGCGGGATAGGCATCGTTGATAAAGGTATTTACCGCATTGCCCTGAATCGGAAGTAGTTGGTTCTGTTGATTGGTGGTCTGGGTAATAAAGTCGAGCCTAAACTCCTTGTTTTTATCCTCTCCGTCGTTAGTATAATTGTATTCAATGGTAATATTGGCGTCCGTAAGATCGAACAACATCATAAATTCCTCACTGGTAGGTTCCAGCGAAAGTTGCATCCCTCTTAAGAAATTCACGAAATTAGCCTGGTTCAGTAGCTCCGAACTCCCTTCTTTGTCCAAGATATTCTCTTGAAAAAAATCATTGTCCAGCTGGATGCGGATTCCAGGAGGTAATTTCCTCACCTGTTCCGATTCATCTTCATCCTCCGTTGCCGGGTCGTCTTCTACCGGCAATAAAATTTCCATGTCACTGATCCTAATCATGGTATCAATGACGATATCAGCCCCGGCAAATTCCGAAAAATCCTGATTGGAAAAATACTCTTGGGATTCCTGGAAATTCGTAGTCGGGTCCAAATCCCGCAGAAAAAAATCGGAAGGGCGTACGCTGAGTTCAAAAGGCGCGGTACGGTCGCCATAAATACTGTCCAAATCAAAACTACGGGCGAACTGGCCCTCGACAAATTCGTCGTCTACATCATCGGTGATGCCATCGCCGTCGGTATCGGGATTCAAGGGATCGGTGCTCCTCACCCTTTCCTGATTGTCGGTCAGCCCATCGCCGTCGGTGTCGCTATTCGGGTCGAGCGGGTCATCGTCAAGTTCGTCTATCAATCCGTCACCATCGGCATCTCCCGTAGTATCGGTCAAATACGGAATGTAGAGGTACACCGCCTGGACGGTTTCATTTTCAAAGGCCATCGAATCCACTTCCCTTTTCTGCGTATCGTCGCCGAAGGTAGGGTTCACCGTCGACAGCCGCACCTGCGTGGTCACCCTCGCCTCGGTACTACCATAAACGGGATGTTCAAAAACCCCCAACTGGTACACCGGAAGCTGATTGGTACGCACCGCCTCGATTTTTTTGTTTTCGGCAAAAACGTCAAAGACCGCCCGGTCGGTATTAAAGGGTTCACCGCCGATGACGCCGACACCGATGTCCGTCGGGTCTTCTTCACACGCGGCAAATACCGTCACTAGCGCCAGCAAAGCCAGCACGGGAAACTTGATTCGATTCAAAAAAATCATTTTAGAACTTCAGTGTTATAGAATTCCGCATACGCATCCTCGAATTCTTGGAGCGATACGTAAGGCAACACAGGTTTTTGAAGGTTGGAGATATGGTCGTTCAGGTCGTCGGGAATTCCTTCGGCAGCTAAGATAACCGCATCGGAATTATCGACCGCCACCTTTAACAGATTATTATAGGTAGGTGTCTCGAGAGATGCCATTTGATCTTTTGGAATACCGTCGAAAGCAATTTTATCGATCAGGGCGGAGTCGAGCTCACCCTCGAAAGATTTTCCGTAAACGCTCAATACGATTTTACTCGCATCAAAGAGCGGTTCGTCGGAGTAGAATTTTTTCAAATACAACGGTAAAAG
>JBAUIP010000183.1:0-1789 GCA_049683055.1 Pricia sp. | reverse complement strand
GTGTAGCCGTTGATGAACCTTGACTTGTAACCATTTTTTATGGCAATTCCATAAGACACTCCTATCCTACCGTTTCGCTCGACGGTCCTTAATTCAATGTGATGGTCTTTGAGGTGTCCGGCCAGTTCTGTAAAACTCCGAACTTTATATTTTTGCAAAGCGATGTTCGTGATGTCCTGTATATAGAACCTGACCCCGTTGATGTCCCGGTTCCGGAATTCGGGCATCTCGTATTTCGGGAGTTCCTTGGTCTGCTTTGTATCGGGCGATGGGGAAAGTCCGAACTCCTTTTCGAGGTATTTCTGGGTCGCTATGCTCCTTCTTATATCGTTGGAAAGGTTTATCTGCAGACAATCTTCCTGTATGGTGGACGAGACGATATGAACATGTTCATGTTTGGTGTCGTGATGACGGATTACGACGTATGGCTGTTCGCCATAGCCCATATGGTTCATGTAATTTTTGGATAGTTCAAAAAAGTCGGTGTCGTTTAGGTGCTCGCCACGGGGAAGATTAAGGGATATATGTGCGTACCGTTTTTCGGAGTCATGACGATTGCCCAGATGGTAAAGTACCCTACCGAAAAACTTCATGTCCGTGTCGGTATCGGAATAGGTATTCTGGAAACCAAGAATGGTACTTTGGGATTTGCCCGATACATAGTTCAGTACGCCCTGTACATTTTCCCGATAAAGAATCCTTGCTATCATTCTTGTTTTTTGGCGTTTATTGTTTCTATGAGTTCGAGCATCAATTCGCTAGCATTTTGAATTTCCCGTTCTAAGTTTGCGTTCGGGCTTCGCATATTCTTGTAATTCGCGACCTTGACAAGTTGATTGATATTCGTGCCTATCTTGTTGATCTGGTAACTGAGGTTGGAAAGGCCATCGGGAATCCGTTTCTCCTTTGTAGCTTTTCCATTCAAAATGAGTTTTCTTAGGAAAGGGCCGACAGTTCCTCTTTTCCCGAAATCAAGATTATAGGATTGCAATATGGCCTTGACTTTTTCAAGTTCCGTGCCATTGAACCTGAGCGTTATGGCATGCTTCCTTTTCTTGTCCCCGAGACGTTTTCTTCCACCTTTGTTACTAGCCATTTTTGAACTCGATTTTTGTTGGTTTACACTTCGCAGAAGTAGGCAGTTTTGCGCTGTGCAAAACATCACTTGCTATCCACCTTCGTGGATAAATATAGCACATCAAATCTGATTATAACAATCTTATTATCAGTATTTTAAGTCGTAATATCATATAGAACCATATAAGATTATTTGAGACCAATCGAGGAATTTAAATGGTCTTATATGGTCTTTAAAAATTAGAAGAAATATGGAAATATTCAGGTTTTTTGTGGGTAGGGGGAGAAAAGTTCAAGCGGCTTTTCCGCCGCTTGTGCTTTTGCACGGCCGCGAGGGGGTCGTGCAAAACTGGAACGGAAAGACTTCCCATGCGGACCAGCGGAGCGTGTCCGCAGAGGGAGGATTGCAGTGGAAGGGTTGCATGACTTCCGCAGAGGCTTGGGGAAAGTATGACCTAAAATATAATGACCAAAAAGCAGAATCATATTGACATTTCATTTAGCGATAAACCCTAAAAATTGGGGTTTATCGCTAAATGAAATATCATGGGAAAGAGTATAATCTAAGGAGTTAGTAATTCCGATTTGACATGAAGAAATTAGTTGTCATCAAAAAGGCTCTTTGGCGTGTGCTTCAAGATATTCGATGATGGAATCCCTATCGTAAACGATGTGTTTCTTTTCGGGCTGCGAAAACCTGATCTTGCCCTCG
>JBAUIP010000182.1:0-1790 GCA_049683055.1 Pricia sp. | reverse complement strand
CCACAGGGTCGTATTTAGCGTTTGCAGGCCCCTACCAAGGATATTAAAATGGTACGGAAACCTATATCCATAGTAGTCCATCTCATGCTACTCTTCCTCTTGGTTATTTGTTCCACGAGCTGTAAAGAGGACGGCCCGGACAGGGCAGCCCTTGCCACAACCGTGAGCCGTAATCAGATCTCCCCGGACAGGGCAGCCGTTGACACAGCCATCGTAATCAAGGATGAAGAGGTAGCCAAAGCCGAGTTGGTTCTCAATCAGATCGAGGGCAAATGGTACTACAAGGGCGAACCCTATGATGGTTATGCATTGAAATTGCATCCTAATGGCACGTTAGCGGAAAGGCTGGGGTTTTATAAGGGCAAAAGGGAAGGCCTTGCCCAAAGGTGGTCGGAGAACGGGGTACTTCGTGTGGCATCCTATTACAAACAGAACCGTTTGGTAGGGACGTACAGAAGCTGGTGGGAAAATGGGGTGTTGGCCGCAGAATCCCGTTACGTAAACGGAACCATGAAAGGGATATCCAAAGAGTGGTACCCGACCGGGAAATTGGCCAAGGAGCGGCAACTGGTCGACGGGAAAGAAGACGGACTGCAAAAAGCCTGGTTGCAAAACGGCAAATTGTATGTGAACTATGAGTCCAAGAACGGTCGCATTTTCGGGATGAAAAGAGCTAATTCATGTTATCAGTTAGAAGATGAAGTTGTTGTCAGGGAAGAATAGGGAAAGGATAGTACTGCTTTTTGCGCTCGTGGTTTTAGTGGGATGCCAAGAGCAAACGAAAAAGGAAATCGTTTCCACTGAAGAAACCAGCAGGGTCGAACATCTGCCCTATTACAACGAGGAATCCTTTACGCCACATTGGTTGACCTCCGATAGCGCGGCCGAGCGGAACTTTCATAAAATCCCCGATTTTAAACTGGTCGATCAGTCGGGAGATACGATAAGCCAAAAAACCTTCGACGGTAAAATCTATATAACGGATTTCTTTTATACCAGCTGCCCCGGCATCTGCCTCAAGATGACGGGCAACATGTCGATAATCCAGGAAGAGTTCAAGGATAATCCCGAAATTCTATTGCTGTCCCATTCGGTAACACCGTCAATAGATTCCGTTTCCGTTCTCAAGGATTATGCCGAAGACCACGGCGTCATCGATACGAAGTGGCATTTGGTCACGGGCGATAAAAACGAAATCTATGATCTGGGAAGAAACCAGTATTTCGTTGAAAACGATTTGGGCGTTCCCAAGGATATCAATGATTTTCTGCACACGGAGAACTTTCTGCTCGTGGACAAGAACAAGCACATACGGGGCATTTATAATGGTTTGAACAGGGCATCCATCGCCCAATTGATCACGGATGTCAAAACCTTGGAATCGGAGTAGTCTATTTCATCTTATCTATTCCATCAAGTATTCCAACGCCTCCCGGCAAAACGTATTCAACAGCTATTCGCCGATGTACTTCGGTGATATAACCTTGGCCCTGAGGTGAAATATCGGCGTATTGCACTAGTCTTTTTCCTCCTTGAGTAAATTTAAATCCCTACTTTTAAAGTCTTTTGAGTGGATTTACTGTAAATAAACCTATGCGTTTGTCGTCGAAACATGGTCAAAAGAAACAACACAGCATCTGAGCAATACGCTCTAGTTCGTGGAGAAATAAAGTCCGGTCACGGTGTTGCGTCCGGAAAAGGCAAGGATAAGCGTTATCCGGAAGGAACCTTAAGACAACAATCCAAGCATTTTCTAGAACTAGGTCTTGATTTGAGCGACTATTTCATGG
>JBAUIP010000181.1:0-1768 GCA_049683055.1 Pricia sp. | reverse complement strand
TATTAAAATTTTGTAAGGTCTTCAAAAATGAACGCTTAGAATTGAATCGTGTTCAAATCATTGTTGCACCACGGAAATTCCTTCTCTTGTCTGAGTCAAACTACTACCCTTTTCTGCTCAACGATTTTAATTGAGGGAATCCTGAAAATGGGATGCTAGAGGTTTCCCAGTCGGTCGGCCCTAAATATGGTCCACATTATAGATAACCCGTACGCTCCGATATTGCGAAACGGCATTGAAGGATTTCTCAATCCGTAGGATGATGGCTTTGGTTTTGGGAAGAGAGCGTCCCTGCGGTATTTTGACCATCACATTTTTCAAATACTGGTTCCGGATTCGCGCCACTGGAGGGAATTCCGGCCCCAACACGTTACCGCCCAATGTATTGCGCAAGGCCTGGGCAAACCATTCAGCGGCCTCGTTTACCCGATTGTATTCTTTGTGCTTAAAGGTTATGCGGATAATCCGATTGTGGGGAGGATATTTGTATTGCTCCCGTTCATACAACTGCTCCTTGAACATGCCGGCGTAATCGTTGTTGGATACCTGTTTTAAAATCTGGTGATAGGGATTGTAACTTTGGATGATGACCCGGCCCCTTTTTTGGGTGCGCCCTGCCCTACCCGCGACTTGGGTCAAAAGTTGGAAACAGCGCTCATGTGCCCGGTAATCGGGGAAATTGAGCAACGAATCTGCATTCATGATGCCCACCAGGCCGACATTGCGGAAATCAAGTCCTTTAGTAAGCATTTGGGTCCCTACGAGGATATCCATTTCCTGCTGTTCGAAGGCGGTAATAATTTTTTCATAGCCGTACTTGCCACGGGTGGTATCCCCGTCCATTCGCCAGGTCTTGGCATCGGGCAGTAAAGTTTCCAATTCTTTTTCCACTTGTTCGGTACCGAATCCCTTTGTGTCCAAAGTAGGACTCCCGCAGGCCTGACAGCTTTCCAGCAGGGCCATATGGTAACCGCAGTAATGGCAGCGCAACTGCTTTTTGTACTGGTGGAAGGTCAAACTCACATCGCAATTGGGACATTGGGGGGAATGCCCGCAGGTCGTACATTCCACAATCGGCGCATAGCCCCGTCGGTTTTGAAAAAGGATGATCTGCTCCCCCGCCTCCAAGCTTTCTTCGATACTTTCCAGCAAACGCTCTGAAAAGTGGCCTTTCATTCGTCGTTTTCGGGTCTGTTCCTTGAGGTCGACCAACTCGATTTCGGGCATCAGTACGTCGCCGAAACGCCTTTTGATTTCGGCAAAACCGTATTTTCCGGTTCGAGCGTTATAGGTACTTTCAATGCTGGGCGTAGCAGAACCCAACAAAATCTGGCTATCGTGCAAATTAGCCAGAACGATAGCGGCATCCCGGGCGTGGTAGCGCGGAGCCGGGTCGAATTGCTTGAAGGAGCCTTCATGCTCCTCGTCCACGATGATCAATCCTAAGTCGGAATAAGGTAAAAACAGGGCGGAGCGTGCTCCTATCACGATTTGGGCCTTTGGCTTTCGGGCCAAAACGTTGTTCCAGACCTCGACCCGTTCCTGAATATTGTATTTGGAATGGTAGACGGATACTTTTTCACCAAAATAATCCTGCAAACGGGCAATCAATTGCGTGGTCAAAGCGATTTCCGGCAATAGATAGAGCGCTTGTTTTCCCGACTGGATGCATTTCTCTATCAGCTTGACGTAGACCTCGGTCTTTCCCGATGAGGTGACCCCATGCAGCAACGCCGGATTATCCTCTTTAAAACTTTGGGAAATAGCT
>JBAUIP010000180.1:0-4976 GCA_049683055.1 Pricia sp. | reverse complement strand
CCACACTATTTTGCACTCAGTTCCGGTACGACCGGCAAGACGAGCAAACGTATTCCCGTGACCGATGCGATGATCGAATCCATCCGCGATGCGGGCATCCAACAGGTGTACGCCCTGAGCAATTTCGACCTGCCCCCCGATTTTTTCGAAAAGGGTATTTTGATGCTCGGCAGTTCTACCGACCTAAAAAAGGTCGACGGCCATGAAGAGGGGGAAATCAGCGGTATCAGTGCCAGCAACATTCCCACTTGGTTCCGGGGCTACTATAAACCGGGCGAGGAAATTGCGGAAATCGATGACTGGGACGAGAAGGTCGAAAGTATCGCCAAAAATGCTTCCGATTGGGATATTGGGGCCTTAAGTGGCATCCCTTCCTGGATGGAACTTATGCTCCAGAAGGTCATTGAGTATAACAATTTGGAGCATATTCACGAGATTTGGCCCCATTTGCAGGCCTACACCTCCGGAGGGGTCGCTTTTGGTCCTTATGAAAAGAGTTTCAACGCCTTGTTGGGCCAGCCTATCACCATCATTGACACCTATTTGGCCTCGGAAGGTTTTATCGCTTTTCAGGCCCGACCGGAGACCGATTCCATGCGCTTGGTAACCGATGGGGGTATCTACTTCGAGTTCGTTCCCTTCGACCCCGATTATATCCAACAAGATGGTTCTTTAAGCGACGAGGCGCCATCTTTGACCCTCTCGGAGGTCGAGCTGGACCAAGACTATGTGCTGATTATTAGTACAGTATCGGGAGCTTGGCGGTACTTGATCGGAGACACCATTGCCTTTACCGATATCGAACGGGCGGAAATCAAGATTACCGGCCGTACCAAGTTTTTCCTGAACACGGTGGGGTCGCAGCTATCGGTCAACAAACTGAACGATGCCGTGCAGCATCTGGAGGATGCATTCTCCATAAAAATTCCTGAGTACACCCTTTGCGCCAAAAGAATCGACGGCGAATTTTACCACTGTTGGTATTTGGGTACGGAGGCGGGAAAAGACGATACCGAATTGGCGGACTCACTCGATGAGTACCTAAAAGGTGCCAACAATAACTACAAGGTAGCGCGCACCAAAGCCCTGGAAGGGGTCAAGGTGACCACGGTCGACCCAGAAGTCTTTAGCGAATGGAACGGACGTAATAAAAAGAAGGGCGGGCAGGTTAAAATGGAGCGAGTAATGGAGGAAGAAAAATTTGAGGAGTGGGAAAAATTTGTCGAGGAGACCGAGTGACTTGAATCTGGTCCTAAAACCTCTTTTTATTGGATTGTTAAGACCTTAGGGATTGTTTTTGCAATCAAGCTCGGCTGCTCCCGAGCATGAACATGGTACCTGCCTGCTGAAGACTTTTTCCAAACGGCCCTCGGTTATCGACTTCAAGATGCGTGAACTTTTGGGTACACTTTCGACACTTCCTCTAGAGTTTCTTCTAGAAGATTAAACTGTCCGCCAACCTTAGTGGTCGACTTTCAAAATTATTCCGAAGACTCCGAAGTAGTTTCTTTCTTGTCGACCATAGCCATGATTTCCTCCGGTGAGAGGTAGAACTTACGGATGCGTTTCTTATATTTTTCCTGAATTTCTGCGTTGTTGAGAATAAAGCCCTTGGTCTTTAGAATATAGGGCGCCATGCCGTGAGATACGGCGTAGGTATCCGCTGCGCGTTCGGCTTCCTTGAGATACGATCCCGAAAAGCTGTACTTGAGCCCGAACCACATAAGGTTGAGGCTGCTCCGGTCATGATAGTCCATGATATGTCCCAGTTCATGGCCGAGCCATCCGATTAAAATATCCTTGGGTACGTCTTTGGTCAAAAATTCCTTTCCCGAAATTTTGATTTTTTCGCTGATCAGTACGACGTACTCCCTTTTTTTTCTAGACCTGAAAAGGCTTCCGATGACCGGTTGCGCCTGCATGGTCGATTTTTTGATGTTCTTTTTGAACTTGAAGGTAATCGGGGTGTCCTTTAGCGAGGGGTAGTGCGACAGGGCGATACGCGCTTCTTCTTGGATGGAATCGGGAACTATGTGTTGGGCATTCAAAGCAACTTGGGCCATAAACAAAAGTAAGGTTATGCGGTACATCGGTAAAATTTGGGGAATGTTATTTTTGTAGCTTTATAAATTAACGGAGTTAAACGCAAAACCGTATGTCATTGTTCAAAAAGCTTGCCAAAAATCGTTTTTTTTGGTCAATCGCTATCCTTTTTGGTCTATTTTTAATAGCGGTCTTGGTTGCCCAGCTGAAGGCCAAGGATGCCGTTTCCGATTTTCTGGAACGTAAACTGCCCCAACACGTGCAGTTGAAATACGGTGATATCGACGTCAATGTGCTGAGCGGAACGATAGCTTTGCAGGATATCGAGCTCGATTTTTACGACCGCGATTCGATGTTGCTCAACACGGCGGTCATCATGGATGCCATTTCGTTGGAAGATCTAGGGTATTGGGATTTTCTGGTCAACGAAAAAATCGATGTCAGCCGACTGCTTCTGGAAAAGCCGCAGGTGCGACATTACCCCTACAGAGTATTGTCCAGTGAGGATGCCGAACCCAAGGGAGTGGTGCAACTTCTGAAAGTCATCGACGTTGGGGAGCTAGCCGTGCAAAACGGTCGGCTTCATTTGCTGCAACAATCGAACGATAGTGTACTGTTGGCCATAGGGGACTTCAACTTCAGCGTGACCGATGTCATTACTGGACCCGAACGGATTACCAAAAAAATACCGGTGGACTATCGGGAGTACGAGTTAAAAGCCGATTCGCTGTACGTAAACTTGGGAGATTACGAAGAGCTAAATGCCGCGTCGGTATACTGGAACCCGGCCGGGGCAAAGGTCAATGGTCTCGGACTCCGGTCAAAATACGATAAGGCAAAACTCTCACAGCGACTAACTGCCGAGCGCGACCATATCGAACTCGACATCCCGAAGATGGAGCTTGATTCCATTCGTTTCGGTTTCAAAAAAGACACTTTTTTCATCGCCACGGGCATGGGCACCATCCACCGGCCCGCCCTTGAAATGTATAGGGACAAGCTGATCGCCGACGATGCTACGACCAAAGATTTATACAGTCGCAGCATACGGCAACTGCCCATTCATCTCGATGTACCCAAAATCAAAATCGTCGATGGAAATGTGGTATATAGCGAGCGGGTGGCCGATGTCGAGAATCCCGGAAAGCTCTCGTTCGAAAATTTGAATGCTACTTTGGCCAATATTTCCAACACCTATCCATCCGGCGAAAAGACAAAAATAGAAGCGGAAACGGAATTTATGGGCTATGCCAAGATGACCTTGGACTGGTCTTTCGATACCAACGACCGAAACGATGCCTTTCTGGCCAAGGGCACGGTCTTCAATTTTGATACGGAAAGTATAAATCCCTTTTTAGTATCCAATTTAAGGGCCAAAGCGAGCGGTACGATCGATGAGCTCTATTTTACCATAAGCGGAAATACGAGTACATCGAGCGGGGACATGAAAATGAAATATGATGATTTCAAATTTCAGGTACTCAAAAAAAATAGATTGGGAATCAACAAATTGCTAACTGCCGTAGGCAACATTTTTGTGAACAGCGGAGAAACCACCGATGCGGAGGGGTATCGCTACGGCGATATCGAGGTGGAACGCGACCCGACCAAATCTTTTTTCAGTTATCTGTGGATGAACGTTAGGGACGGCACGGTAAGTACCCTTACCGGAGATGGGAAAAAAGGGGATTAACTCGCGACCGCCTTCTTATTGTCCTGATACATTTTTGGGCTGCATTTGTAACGGCGCTTGAATATTTTCGAAAAGTAGCTACGGCTGGAGAGTCCAACTGTATAAACAATTTCGGAGATGTTCATATCGGTGGTCGAGATGAGGCGTTCCGCCGTGTTGAGACGTTCGTTGCGAATAAAGTCAGACACCGTTTTATCGTGCAGTAGTTTGAAGCCTTCCTGTAGCTTACTGGCCGAGAGGCCGCACTCCGCACAAATCGATTTGATGGAATATTGCCGTTCGGGATTCTTTTCGATTTTGCGCGATATATCCTTGATACTGTTCAGTTCGTACTGGGTCAAGGAACCGGTAGGATTGCTTTCGTTATAAATATCCGATTTTAAGTGCTGGATTTCCATGGCAAGGGTCAGGTTGAGAATACCTTCGACCAGCAATTTTTTGACCACACCTGTCTGTCGGATCTTGGCGATTTGCGCCAACTGTTCGCCGATGCGCAGATTGTAGGTGCCGAAATACCGGATCGGTTGCTCCTTACCTTCCGAAAAAAGGGAATACAGCTGTTTTTTCAATGTAGCGGTCTCGATAGCTTTCGAGCCGTCGGCCACGCGCATAATAAAAAGTTTCACCTCTTGTTGGTCGCCGGGAAAGGTAACCTCGTTGATTTCGCCGGTGCCCCCGACGATGGCCGTCTGAAACTCGTTCAGTACGGTCTTTTCCGGGCTGTCGCCAAAACTTTGATCTACTTTTCCTTTCAGGCAGTACATAAAGAAAACCGGCTGCGATGGACTTGGATCGATCTGGATTTTGAGATTTTCCCGTAGTTCAAGATCATATTGGGTAAACGAAATACCGTTATCAAGGGGAATGCCGGTAATGGTGCCCTTGCCGAGGTCGTTGTCGAACTCCACGATACGCTCGTTTTCGTAGCTGGTTATCGAGCCGCCGAGGAAAATGTTGGTGGCATTACTGTTTTTTTCTATGGATGGGGATTTTAATCGTAATGTTCTCATAGATCAAATTGATTCAGTCTTCCGAATTTACTTTTTTGATACCTTTTTTTGCGGGCTTCTCCCTGTGTTGGTTGGTGTTTCCTAAAATGAAGTTGTCGGGCAATTCGTAAGGCTCTTTTTTGGCTTTATCGGCCCGGCTTTTTCTACCTAGACCGATGAATCTTCTTTTAGTCATGTTTTGTTGTTAATAGCGTAAATAGCTCAAAAAAATCCCCTACTGGATTTCCCAA
>JBAUIP010000179.1:0-5034 GCA_049683055.1 Pricia sp. | reverse complement strand
AGGCCCGGATTTACTCCCCTCGCCTACCCTCGGTTTTTGTTCCCCAACTTTCGAAACAGGACTATGCAAGGCTGCAGGAAAAAATGCGCCACTATGGAGGGTTTTACATCCAAAAACGGTCTTTGCGCTATTACGATACGAATTCCGCCGCCAATGTGTTGGGATACATCAGTGAGGTCAACGAGCGCGACCTGGCCAAAAATCCCTATTACGTACAGGGCGAATTGACCGGACGTACCGGGGTAGAAAAGCAGTACGAGGATATTCTTAAGGGAACTAAGGGTGTTCAATACATCCAGAAAGACCGATATAACCGTGATATCGGACAATACAAAAGCGGTATTTTGGACACGCTGCCCCAGCAAGGTCTCGAAATTAACATTACTATCGACAAAACGCTACAGGAGTACGGAGAAAGGCTGATGCACGGAAAACATGGTGGTATAGTAGCTTTGGAACCCGCTACCGGCGAAATACTCTCCATGATATCAGGCCCGACCTATGACCCCTCACTCTTGGTAGGCCGCGAGCGATCAAGGAACTATAGTAAACTTCACTACGATAGTATTTCCAAGCCCCTGTTCGACCGCTCCATCTTGGCCGAAGGTTCACCCGGCTCACCCTTCAAGACCTTAAACGCACTGGTCGCCTTACAGGAAGGCGTCCTTACCCCAAGTACGACCGTAAAATGCTACAATGGCTTTTACGTAGGAAGGAAAAAGCGGGGCTGCCACTGCGGGGGTGGTATGCGCAACCTCAACAGCGGTATCTATGAGTCGTGTAATGCCTATTTTGCCAACGCTTTCCGGAAAATCTACGAGAAATTCGAAACTACAGACGAGGGGATGGATGTTTGGGAAGAGCATATGAAAAGTTTTGGACTGGGCCAGTATTTGGGCTACGACCTTCCTACCGGGAGAAAGGGCCGCATCCCCAGCAAGGAATATTACGACAAATGGTACGGCGACAACCGATGGGCATCCTCCTATATCATATCCAATTCTATCGGGCAAGGCGAGGTTGCGGCAACTCCCATTCAATTGGCCAATATGACCGCCGCCATTGCCAATCGCGGATTCTACTACACTCCGCATATCCTCAAAAAAGTGGACGGAAAGGATATCAGTATTCCCGATTTTGTGGAGCCCAAGGAAACCACAATCGACAAAAGGCATTTCGATCCGGTTATACAGGGCATGGCCGATGTGTACAATGAAGGAACGGCCAAATGGTTGCAAATTCCCGATGTCTCGATTGCCGGTAAGACCGGTACTGTAGAGAATTATACCAAAATCGATAGCGTTAGGGTGCAGTTGACCGACCATTCCGTCTTCGTGGCCTTCGCCCCCATCGAGAACCCGAAAATCGCCATCGCCGTATACATCGAAAACGGCTATTATGGCTCCCGCTATGCCGGCCACATCGCCTCGTTGATGATTGAAAAGTACATCAAGGGCGAGATTACCCGTACCGACCTCGAAAAGCGGATGCTCGAGCGTACCTTGGAACGGGAGTACGCCAAACCGTATAGCGGCGAGGAGTTCAAAATCAACGAATACGACTGGAGCCAAGATGCAATTCCTTTGGAAGCCGAGGAAGAGGAGGATGGCCCACCGGAACAGACTTGAGCTACCGACTGCGTGAAACCGCATTCACGTCTCCGGCCACCTGCTTTGACAAATTTAGCTAGATGTTGCGAAATGGTTTCCTTTGGAGAACGCTGGATAATCGGAAGTACTGGCCGCCCGCCAACTAAAAAGCATCCAAAGATAACCGCCGGATTCAAAACTCCGACAACCGAAAAATTTCTACAACCCCACCATGTACGGAAAAAGTGTCCTCAAAAGAATCGATTGGCTGACCGTACTTTTTTATCTGCTGCTGGTCGCTATCGGATGGGTGAACATCTATTCCAGCACCTTTTCGGAAACCGATTCCTCCGTTTTTGATTTTGGAACCCTGCACGGGAAGCAGTTCTTTTTTATCATGGCCAGCCTTGCATCGGTAATAATACTCCTCGCGCTTGAAGCCAGTTTTTACGAGCGTTTTTCTAGTGTTTTCTACATCGTCTCAATGCTCTCCCTACTCGGACTTTTCGTTTTCGGAAAGACCATTTCGGGCGCCACCTCTTGGTACGACCTGGGGTTTTTCAACCTGCAGCCCGCGGAGTTTGCAAAGGTGGCCACCGCCCTGGCCCTCGCCAAATACCTGAGCGATATTCAAACCGACATCAAACGCACCAAAGACCAGCTCTACGCCTTTTTGATCATTTTGATTCCCGCGGTTTTGATAATTCCGCAACCCGATCCCGGTAGCGCACTGGTATTTTTTTCCCTATCCTTTGTGATTTTCCGCGAAGGACTGCCCGTCTACTATTTAGGCATTGCCCTTTTTACTGTCCTGATTTTCGTCACCACTTTGATGTTCGGCACCATTTGGATTGCAATCGCTTTGGCCCTCATCATTCTGGTGTTTCTGCTGCTGAAAAAGAAAAAGTTCAAAGTGCCGATGGTTCCGGTAGCCACTGCCTTTATAGTGACCATTCTTTTTTCGCTTTCGGTGAACTTTGTTTTCGAGAACGTGTTCGAGCAGCGTCACCGCGACCGTTTCAGTCTCTGGTTGCGACTGGAAAAAGACCCGGACAAACTGGAGCAGATTCAAAAAACCATCGGCTACAACTCCTACCAATCGGAAAAGGCCATCGAGTCCGGCGGATTCTTTGGTAAGGGATTTTTGGAGGGCACCCGTACCAAAGGCGATTTCGTACCAGAGCAACATTCCGACTACATCTTTACCACTGTTGGTGAGGAATGGGGATTTATCGGTACCGCTACCGTCGTGCTGCTATTTACCTTGATGCTCTTGAGACTCATCTATTTAGCGGAACGACAAAAAAACGCCTTTAGTAGGATGTACGGATACGGGGTCATCTCCATCTTACTGATCCACTACTTTATTAACATCGGAATGGTCATCGGCCTATTGCCGACCATCGGCATTCCCCTGCCCCTGTTCAGCTACGGCGGCTCAGGGATGCTGTTCTTTACCATGCTCATCTTTATCTTTTTGAAACTGGATGCCAATCGGTTGAAGGAGGGGATTTAAGTTCAAGCGAAGGCGCAAATTCAAGTGTAATTTCAAAACTTGTCGGACTCGGGATGCGGGATGCGGGATGCGAGATGCGAGATGCGAAAAATCGAAAACCTTTCAAATAGCCCTTTCGTGAAGCCGGAATTTTACTTTAAAAAGACCATTCGTTAACCTCCACGCCGCTCTCCAACCTTGCTTGTACCTCATCGGGAAGCTGCTGGAAAAAGTCAATGCCCGTGCGTTGTTCAATTTCGTCGACGGAGACCGTGAATTCGCGAAGCGGTTTTGTGCTTTCCCTTCCCAAAAACAGAAAGGCCAATATCTTCGGGGCTTTCGGCTCGCCTCGGGCGACAATCTTATAATAATACTTCGGCACATCGACATCTTCCTCCCCGATTTCTTGTAATCCCGGTTCTAGAACGCCACCTGTAACTACGAAGAGTTCATCATAGCGTCGGGCCCAATCCCGTACTTGCTGTTCAAGCCGGTTCCAGACCCCGGCATTGAAATCCCTATCTTGGGGACTGATGTTACTGGTATAAAAAGTCTCGTTGTAGGCCTGCTCAGAAAAACGGCGGTCACCTGCAGGACAAAGATGTCCCCGGTCATAGCCGGAACCTTTATAGTTGCGCCAATCCGCCGACTTGGTTTTTACTTTTGGGTCCTCGATAAAAAAGGGCCGTTCGCGCTGGTCGCTCGTTAGGTGTTCCTTTTTGAGTTGGTAGGCTACCCACTCCGCCTGCTCAAAAGGTTCATTATAGGACAAGGTGTAATAGCCGTGCTCGACGACGGACCCGGTGGTGGAACTGGGCATAAAAGTCATCGGCAGGTCGGTTTTCAATCCCTCACCATCCGGGTCGGAATAGGTATCCGGCGTGTAGAAATTCTCAAAGAGCCAGAATCCCACGATACAAATCAGAATCAGGATGCTGTAGATCAGTTTATTTTTACTTTGGAATTTGGTTTTGAACATCTTCCAAATGTACTTTAAAAACAGAACATCCAGCCCGGCATGACCGTAAGATTACGCTAAAAATTTCCGCCAATCCGTTCGGATTCCCATGCGGATATTTCGTATCTTGTAGTATATAGTTGTTCGAATAGGATGGTTCTCAAAATCCTTCGAAAAAAGTCTAAAAATCAAAACAGCAAAGTATGCTACAGTGGAAAGATATTATCAGTTTTTGCAATAACGGAAACCCTGAACCCGACCGCAGGGTCGAAAAAACCGAAGAGGAGTGGCGGGAAATTCTAACCCCTAAACAGTTTCGTATCACCCGCGAAAAAGGAACGGAAGCCGCCCATTCGGGAGAATATTGCTCCGCCCACGAATCCGGAAAATACAACTGCGTCTGCTGCGACGCGCCACTCTTCGATTCGACCATCAAGTTCGAATCCGGCACCGGATGGCCCAGCTTCACGGAGCCCATCAAAGAAAACGCCGTCAAGTACGAAAAGGATAATACCTTCGGAATGACCCGGGTCGAAGCACTCTGCAACACCTGCGATGCCCACTTGGGCCACGTCTTTCCCGACGGACCGCCCCCTAGCGGACTTCGATACTGTATGAACTCCGAATCGCTTCAATTGCAAAAGGAAGAAGTGAGCAGCGAGGAATAGCCTTTAGCAATATGGAGCAGATAGAAAAAATCGGATTTGGCGGTGGCTGTCACTGGTGTACCGAAGCCGTTTTTCAATCGTTGAAAGGCGTGGAACAAGTAGAGCAGGGTTTTATCGCATCTACGGGAGAAAACGCCACTTTTTCGGAGGCGGTCATCGTTCATTTTGACGCGTATGCCATCATACTGAGAGATTTAGTGGAAATACATCTGCATACCCACGCCAGCACCGCAAACCATTCAATGCGTTCAAAATATCGTTCGGCGGTCTACTTTTTTACCGATGAGCAGCGTGATTCGGTTGTCTCCATCCTATCTCAATTGC
>JBAUIP010000178.1:0-5227 GCA_049683055.1 Pricia sp. | reverse complement strand
GGGTAAGAATTTGAAAAGAAAAGGGCCGACCATCAGAGTGGCC
Organism: Pricia sp.; assembly: GCA_049683055.1. Lineage (GTDB taxonomy): Bacteria > Bacteroidota > Bacteroidia > Flavobacteriales > Flavobacteriaceae > Pricia. The sequence continues at coordinate 5,184 of JBAUIP010000178.1, read as the reverse complement.
CTTTTGCTATCAACTGTTTTTCCATTTATTCCTTAATAATTTTCAGTGTCTCAACACCACCATCACCCGAAATCTGTACAAAATAAATGCCCGATGGCGCATCGTTCAAATCCATGGCAACACGGTTCTCACCGGCATTTATTTCTACCTGCTGACTGGTAATCAAGGCACCGGAGGAATTGAGCGTTGAAATGGTTGCGAGATAGGAAACCTGGGAGCTCACCTGTACCCTAAAATCCCCTTGTGTAGAGTTTGGGTAAGCAATAGCTTCTTGCGCCAGCAATGAGTCTGAGCTTTGGCAAGCGCCCAAAGTAGCCCCCTTGTCCAAAAATCTAGCGACAACATGTTCTGGAATACATATCTCTCTTCCTCTCCAGCAGATTGAAATTTTTTCTCTACCGTTTCCTCGGGTGCAGTCCACATCTTCAACCTCCACGGTGACCGTTTTTGCTTCCGTGCATCCTTTCGTATCGATTACTTCCAGCTCGTAGGTTGAGGTCTCCGTGGGGCAGACATTTACGGATGGGGTAGTCTCACCCGTACTCCATAAGTAGGTATATCCATCGGTTCCACCGGTAACATCCTCGGCACTAAGGGCAACACACTCCGGACCGTAGCCTAAATAAATTTTTTCGTCCCCTCCGGTGAGCGCATATTCTATGGGTTCGGGCTCTTCGATAGATATCGTTTCGCTGATTGAATTTCCTTCGCTATCGGAAACCACAACTTCGTAATCGCCGGACAATAAGTTGGTCGCTTCGGAATTTTCCTGACCATCGCTCCAAGTATAGGTATATGGGGGAAAGCCTCCTTCGACCGTTATGGAAGCACTTCCGGTAGCCGAGCCGTTACAGTCCGCTTCAGTAACGGAAAGAGATGCCGTCTGCATAGTGAACGCCACTTCGTAAGTACTTTGCTGCACTGAATAACTATCATCCAAATAAGTCACTGTGTAGGTTCCTAGTTGCTCTTCGCCGATATCCTGTAGATTTATTATTCTGGTGTCGGCGTAATATTCATTAGGTCCATAATAGCTGTAAGAACCATAAAATGGGGTCTGGCCGTCGCCAAATTCCGTTTGCACCCCAATGAGCGCTTGGCCCCCTCGTTCAACCATCACCTTATCCCCGGCCCGCCAGCCTTTACCATCCGGATTAAAGAATCGATTAATAGTTCTTCCCGGTTGATATTCCGTGCTGGTCATAAACCTAAACTCTGAGGCAGAGGCAAATCGTGAACCGTTCAAGTCACTACGGGCCACCACTCTCACGAATTTTGCGGGTTTTGATTGAAAATAAAGTTCGCTCCAGTACGTCATCCTTCCAGCGGCAACCGGAGCTCCCCAGTCTGTTCCATCTTCACTGAAGAAAAGTTGGAAGTCGCTTATGGCATTGGGATTTCTATCCTGACGCGGTATGCACATAAATCCGGAAACATCGTACGAAGCCCCAAGGTCAATGACCATTTCGTGGGGATATCCATCGTTACCCGACGAAAATTTGGTGTTCCAAAAAGTATTAAGGTTGCCGTCAATTGCATTTTCCGCCGCGAGCGTAGTTGTATTTTCTTGACTGGATATGGATACGACGCTCCAATCGTCTTGCGGTACATATACATTGTCGTCGAAAGGGGCCCAGGTTCCCGTTTCGATATCTATGGTCAATTCTGGTACATAATCGAGTGTCAAATTTCCATTGGATGCCTCGATAGGAAGAAAAAGAATTTTCGATTCCCTCAAATCGGGATCTTGCCAACGGTCCCCTACATAAAAGAAGGAAGTTTCTTGGCTTCCGTTCACCGTGAAAAAAGTGGTGGGCTGGGTATCGTAAGTCAATCTGTTCCCGAAATCCCGTTGAGTCGACCACCCGGAGGTCATGGATTGCGATGAGGCGTATTGGCCTTGATTGGGATTAAAGCCGGTCTTTCTGGAATTCAGGAGGTAGTAAAAACCGTCTTTTTTGAAAACCACTGGGGCTTCTTTACTCTGCCCGGCGAATAAAATGGTCGGGGTAGTGCTTGCGACCTCCATATAGTCTGTGGACAATTCATAAATATTCAAACTTTGGTCGTCCTTACTGTTTGAGATGTAATAGGCCGTACCATCATCATCGACGAACATACAGCTGTCGTTCGAATCGTAGCCCAGCGGCTGAATTTCCTTTTCGAAGGTGTACTTGCCATTGACGGTGTCCGAACTGAAAACGGCCACTGCCCCGAACGTAAGGTCTTGGTTTTTATATCCTGACCAAATGACGAACTTATCCGTTTTCTCGTTGTAGACCAGATTAGGGCGCACGAGAAAGCGTTCACCCGATTCCAATAACGGGTTGGCAGTGGGCTCGATAATTACGTTCTCAAAATCCCAAGTGACAAGATCGGTCGAAGAATATAATTTCACTCCGGCACCGAATAAACCTGCAAAGCCGTTAGTGAAATCCATTCCCGTCATGTAATATTTTCCTTCGTGTTGCAGGATGCTTGCCCCACTAGCACGGATTCGGTTGCCATCGGTATCGAACCAGGTGATGCCGTTTCGTATCGAAGGCGTTTGGGCTTCCGTTATGAACGGAGCAAAGGATAATAGAAGAATTGAAATAAGTAGTGCTTTTTTCATAGGAGTGATTCTGGCGTTTAAATTGAAAATGGGAGTAGAGAATACTTTTAATTGAGAAACATGGTTAAAACCAATCAAATGCTTTATTTATATTGTGCTTTTCAAAGAGTTAATACATATGGATTCAGTTCAATACTGAGTTCAAGAAATCATTTAGATGAACGAGATACAGGGAATATAGTATAGAACATCGTGAAAGCCATATTTAAGAGAAGATTGTCCATGTTTTAGCGGATTCTGTCTATGTTTTAATCTTAACATATTAGGTATTATTGTTGTTGTAACACTTTTTTTTGAAGACAGGGCGAATTGCTGGCAGGATTTTTAGCTGAATAATAAAATAACTCTAAAAAATATTAAGGGAATCGTCATTTGTCTACCTATTTAGAATACATGAATTAGTGCATGTTTTGGCGATACAATTAGACTATAATTACAATGGTAAAGGTTGTGGGAATTTGAGTGGAATGCAGGATATAAAAACCATAACCATAAAAAACCGTAATGGACTAACGGCTAAGTTTTCAAGTTGGGGCGCCCGGTTGATGGAGATGAACGTTCCGGATCGAAATGGTGTTTTTGAAGACGTTGTTCTGGGTTTTCGGAGTAAGGAAGCATATTTAAAAGCATCTGAAAAATATCACGGCGCCGTAGTCGGACGTTATTGCGGGCGAATTCCTTATGGTACCTTCAAGACCGGAAAAACTCAGATTCAACTACCGTTAAACGATTCCGGAAAACATCATTTACATGGAGGGAAAAATGGCTTTCACTTGAGGGAATGGAATATCAATCAGGAATACGTTTCCGAGAATACGGTTGGATTTTCGCTCTTCTCAGAGGATATGAACGAGGGTTACCCCGGTAATTTACAGGTCCAGGTCGCGTACACGCTGACTGATAGCAACCAACTGGTTTTCGAGGCGACCGCGAGTACCGACAAAAAAACCTTGGTCAATATCACCAACCATGCCTTTTTCAATTTGAACGAAGACGTAACGGACTTAAGTGGGCATCACTTAAAGGTAGATGGGGATGTACTAGTGCAGGACAATGAATTCTTGGTTACAGGCGAAATCAAACTTATCGAGAGGCCCAGTGAAGTTTTTTTGAGCGACAAAGTTTCATCCGCATATCGAATAAGGCATACTACAAACCACCCTAGTATTACCTTATCGGAACCAAAATCCGGACGTTTTCTAAAGATTTACACGAATCAAAAAGCAATTCAATTGTATAATGGTTTCTTTATGAGCGGCACGGATATCGGAAAAAATGGAAATGTGTATAAACGTAATTCGGGATTGGCCATCGAGCCTCAGTATCTTGTTCCTGAAAAATTGAATGTTATAAGTCCAGGGGAAGAGTATAGGCATAAGACCACCTACGAATTCGGAACGAATATGGTTGTCGGTTAATTTTTTGGATACCGCTGGGAAACGAACCAAGTAAAAGTAAAAAGCGCATCATGAAGGAAGTAAAAGCGTGGAGAGAAAAAGTCACCATCCCGACCTACGAAGTCGGGGATCCCGAAAAATATCCTGTTTTCTTGGAAAAGCGGGTTTATCAGGCCAGTAGCGGAGCTGTATATCCCCATCCTGTTATCGAAAAGATCAGCGATGAAAAGGTAGACAAGGAATGGGACGTCATTTTCCTCGAAAACGAATACCTTAAAATAATGATACTCCCCGCTCTCGGCGGAAGAATACAACGGGCCTACGATAAAATACGCCAGCGTGATTTTGTATACTACAACCATGTGATAAAACCGGCTTTGGTCGGCCTGACCGGACCTTGGATTTCCGGGGGAATCGAATTTAATTGGCCCCAGCACCACCGCCCAAGTACGTACGACCCTATCGACTCCCTGATTGAGAAAAACGGAGACGGCAGTATAACCGTTTGGGCGAGCGAAGTCGAAAGGATGTTCCGCACCAAAGGCATGGCGGGCTTTACCCTGCATCCCGACAAGGCCTATCTGGAAATCAAGGTGCAACTTTACAACCGTACCCCGCATCGGCAGACCTTTTTGTGGTGGGCGAATCCCGCCGTTGCGGTCAATGACCATTACCAATCCGTCTTCCCGCCCGATGTGAATGCCGTGTTCGACCATGGCAAGCGCGACGTATCCGAGTTTCCGATTGCCAAAGGCGAATACTATAAGGTTGATTATTCCCCTGGAACCGATATATCCCGCTATAAAAATATCCCCGTGCCGACTTCCTACATGGCGATTACATCGGACTATGATTTTGTGGGAGGTTATGAAAATGATACCAAAGGGGGATTGCTGCACGTAGCGGACCATTACGTCTCGCCCGGCAAAAAACAGTGGACTTGGGGCAACGGTGATTTTGGCCGGGCCTGGGACCGCAACCTGACCGATGAGGATGGCCCGTACATCGAACTAATGTGCGGTGTGTATACCGACAACCAGCCCGATTTTTCATGGATGCATCCTTACGAGGAAAAAAGTTTCACCCAGTATTTCATGCCTTATTATAATGTCGGCGTGGTCAAAAATGCGACCAAGGAGGCCTTGATAAACTTGGAAATGGAAGACGGAGAAG
>JBAUIP010000177.1:0-9742 GCA_049683055.1 Pricia sp. | reverse complement strand
GGCGTACTGTGTGGCAGTGGGTAAAATGCTGAAGTAGGAATCTTCTTTCGTTTTTTTGTAAAAGGAGCCGACCGTGTCCTCAAAGGCGTACCATTGATCGTAGCGTAGGTTGTCTACCACAATGAGCAGCGTGGGAGTTTCCTCAATTTCCGGGGCAATCCATTCCCTGAATAGGGTATGGGACATTACGGGTCCATCGCCTTCGAACCAGTCCCGATAATTCTTATCCACGAATTTTCCGAAATGCGTATTCGCCTCCGTTTTTTGGGATTCCAGAATCTCGAACATACTGCTATCTTCGAGTTCTTCCAGTCTCATTTCCCAGTAAATCAGTTTTTTATAGAGTTCGGTCCATTCCTCCACGGAGTTGACCATGGACAAGTCCATTGCGATTTTGCGGAATTCCTGCTGATAGTTGGCGGTAGTTTTTTCGGACACAAGACGCGAATGGTCCAGATTTTTCTTAAGGGAAAGCAATATTTGGTTCGGGTTCACCGGTTTGATTAAATAATCGGCAATCTTGGAGCCAATGGCTTCCTCCATAATAAATTCCTCCTCGCTTTTTGTAATCATGACTACGGGGAGCGAAGAGTCGATGACCTTAATTTCATTGAGCGTTTCCAGGCCGGAAATCCCCGGCATGTTCTCATCCAAGAATACGATATCGAAGCGTTTGCTGCCGATTTCCTCCAAGGCTTCCCGACCGCTTTGACAGGTGGTGACCTCATAGTTCTTTCCTTCTAGAAAAAGGATATGCGGCTTTAGAAGATCGATTTCGTCGTCGACCCAGAGGATAGTTATTTTGTTCATTTTTATAATTTAAGTACTTAACGTTTAGAAGTGCAACCGGCCGCTTACTAACCAATGGTTCATTACTGGCAAGCCAACGAGTCGATAGGTTAATGTATGCAGTCCGATTTGACGGTACTGTATGCTACCTTGGTTTTCCATAACTTTGAATTCGACACTTGACCTCAAACATACTTCTATTTTGAACAAATCTAAAAAGCTTGAAATCTTTAATGATCCAATTTACGGATTTATTAGTATTCCCAATTCCCTAGTCTTCGACCTGATTGCGGAACCCTATTTTCAGCGGTTGCGGCGCATTTCACAGATGGGACTTTCGTACTTGGTCTACCCCGGGGCGCACCATACCCGCTTTCACCATGCGCTGGGGAGCATGCATCTGATGAAGGAAGCAATTCAAGTGCTTCGTTTTAAAGGGATTGAAATCACGGAGGATGAAGAGGTGGGACTGCACTGCGCCATCCTATTGCACGATATTGGTCATGGTCCTTTTTCCCATGCCATGGAACACAGTATCGTAGAAGGTACCGGCCACGAGCATATCTCCTTGTTGTTCATGGAGGCCCTGAACCATAAGTTTAACGGAAGTTTAACGATGGCCATCGATATTTTCAAGGGTCGTTATCCGAAACCCTTTTTAAACCAATTGGTATCTAGCCAACTGGATGTAGACCGGTTGGATTATCTGAAAAGGGATAGTTTTTACACTGGGGTGGCGGAGGGAAATATCAACGCCGAACGTCTGATTACTATGTTGAACGTAGTCGACGGCGGACTCGTGGTGCAGGAAAAAGGAATATATTCCGTCGAGAAATTTTTAATGGCCCGCCGTTTTATGTATTGGCAGGTCTATCTGCACAAAACAGGTATCGTTGCCGAGCAGCTTTTGATACGCACTTTGAAAAGGGCCAAGGAGTTAATTAACAACGGGGATGCCCTGAGCTGTAGCGATGCATTGCGCTTCTTTATGTCCACGAAAATCGACAGAAATAATTTCGATGCGTCCGTTCTTGACACTTTCGCCCAACTTGACGATATTGATATTCTGGCCGCGTTGAAAAACTGGCAAGACTATCCCGATTTCGTGCTATCCGGGCTGTCCCGAAGGATAATCGATCGCCGATTGCTCAAAATTAAACTCAAAAACAAACCGATTGCCGACGACCGGATACAAAAATATGCCGAACGGTTTAAAAAGCGACACGGCCTTACCGACCACGAGGCGAGCTACTTCATTTTTTCGGGCAAAATTGAAAATCAGGCCTACAATCAAGACTATCAGAACATTGACATCCTAAGAAAAAACGGAAAACTCATCGATGTGGCGAAGGCATCCGACCAACTTAATTTGAAGGCGCTTTCCAGAAAGGTGACCAAGTACTTTGTGTGTTATCCCAAGGTAAGTTCAACCCCTCCACTGCGCTCGGGGTGACATCTCAAATTATAGTGCAAGCTCAAGCGCAGGTTCAAGGTCAAGTGCAAACTCAAGTCCAACTTCGAACGCAAATGCAAGTTCAAATGCATCTAAAATTCCAAATGAAAATTAGAGTTTAAGTTTATTCACGCCTCGAAGGCATTCGTTCACCCGCTCTGCGGTCTTTCATCACTGAACTTTTTTATCCCCCATAAACCGTTAACTATTTTTCTTACTTTTGCGTCCATGGTATTTACGGCAGGTCAAATTGCGGGTATTTTAGAGGGCGACCTTGAGGGGGATCCAGAAATAGCCGTCCATAAATTGGCCAAGATCGAAGAAGGAGAACAAGGGGCGTTGACCTTTTTGGCCAATCCGAAATATACGTCCTATATCTATTCCACCAAAGCCTCCATCACGATTGTCAACAAGGATTTCGAGCCGGAGCAACAGCTTGAAACTACTTTGATAAAGGTAGATGACGCTTACGAATCGTTTTCCCGAATACTGGAATATTACAATCAGGTCAAGAACAACAAAACGGGTATAGAGCAGCCGGTCTATCAATCGGAAAGCGTTTCATACGGTTCCGATTTTTATCTAGGGGCATTTTCCTACCTTGGAACTAACGTAAAAATTGGCAACAATGTCAAGATTTATCCGAATGTCTATATTGGTGATAATGTGACCATCGCGGATAACGTGATTGTTTTCGCCGGAGCCAAGATTTACTCCGAATCCGTTATCGGCAACAATTGCATCATTCATAGCGGGGTGATTATCGGCGCGGACGGCTTCGGCTTCAGTGCAAATAAGGAGGGGGAATTCCAAAAAGTGCCCCAGACCGGAAATGTCGTGCTGGAAGATAATGTCGATGTGGGCGCCGGCACCACCATCGATCGGGCCACTTTGGGTTCCACTATATTAAGGAGGGGCGTCAAGTTGGACAATCAGATACAGATCGCCCACAATGTCGAAATCGGTGAGCATACCGTAATAGCGGCACAGACCGGCATCGCCGGTTCGACAAAAATTGGCAGGCGGTGTATGATCGGCGGCCAAGTGGGTATCGTCGGACACGTCACCATCGGCGATAATGTGAAGATTCAGGCACAATCCGGTATCGGCCGCAACGTCAAGAGCAACGAAGTTTTACAAGGATCTCCCGCTTTGAATTACGGCGATTACAACAAATCGTACGTTCATTTTAAGAATCTGACCAAAATATCGAATCGGTTGGACGAACTGGAAAAAAATTATACTTCCCATTTTAAAAATGAAACAGAGAACCATTAACAAAGAGGTCATTTTAAAGGGCGTTGGGCTGCATACCGGTGCCGATGTGACCATGAAATTCGTTCCCGCACCCGTCAACCACGGATTTGCTTTCAAGAGAGTGGACCTAGAAGGCGAACCCATTATCGAGGCCGATGCCAACTATGTTATCAATACCCAGCGGGGTACCAATCTGGAAAAAAAGGGAGTAAAAATACAGACTTCCGAGCATGTGCTGGCCGCTCTGGTAGGAATGGAAATCGACAATATTCTAATCGAACTGGATGCTCCCGAACCCCCGATAATGGACGGTTCAGCGAAGTATTTCGTCGAAGCGCTGGAAATCGTCGGTGCCAAGGAACAGGATGCCGAGCGGGAAGAATATGTAGTGAAGGAAGTGATTTCCTATAGGGATGAGGCTACGGGCAGCGAACTGACCGTCATTCCCGCCGACAGCTATCAGGTAACTACCATGGTCGATTTTGGTACCAAGGTATTGGGCACCCAGAATGCTACGTTGGATAGGTTATCCGATTTTAAAAGGGAAATCGCCGATGCCCGTACGTTCAGCTTTTTGCACGAGCTGGAAATGCTGCTCGAAAACGGACTTATCAAGGGCGGAGATCTGAACAACGCCATTGTATATGTGGATAAGGAAATATCGGAAAGCACCATGAAGAAGTTGGAGGATGCTTTCGAAAAGAAAAAACTGTCCGTCAAACCGAACGGTATCTTGGACAACCTGACCCTGCACCAGCCCAATGAGGCAGCCCGTCACAAGCTATTGGATGTTATCGGAGACTTGGCCCTGACCGGTACCCGCATTCGTGGTAAGGTCATCGCCAACAAACCGGGACATTACATCAACACCCAGTTCGCCAAAAAACTGGCCAAGATTATCAAGCTCGAAAAACGAAACAAGGTCCCACGCTACAATCTGGACGAGCCGCCGTTGATGGACATTCATCAAATCATGGACGTATTGCCCCATCGCCCACCTTTTCTTTTGATAGACCGTATTTTGGAGCTTTCCGATACCCATGTAGTGGGTATGAAGAACGTCAGCATGAACGAGCCATTCTTTGTCGGGCATTTTCCCGGGGCGCCCGTGATGCCAGGAGTTTTGCAGGTCGAAGCCATGGCACAAACGGGTGGGATTTTGGTGTTGAGTACCGTTCCGGACCCCGAAAATTATTTGACTTTCTTCATGAAAATGGACAATGTCAAATTCAAACAAAAAGTATTGCCAGGCGATACACTGATATTCCATTGTAGTCTTATTTCCCCTATTCGTCGGGGTATCTGCCATATGCAGGCGTATGCCTACGCCAATAACAAACTGGTCTGTGAAGCGGAACTGATGGCCCAGATTGTCAAGGTAAAGGATAATGTGAAGGATAAAAGCGAGGTCGAGGAGCAGGCGAAGGTAGGTTCGAAAGTCAAAGAAAGCTAGCATGAATCAACCCTTAGCCTACATCCATCCCGGTGCAAAAATTTCCAAAAAAGTGGTGGTCGAACCCTTCACCACCATCCATAATAATGTTACAATAGGCGATGGTACCTGGATCGGGTCCAACGTTACCATCATGGAGGGCGCCCGTATCGGCAAGAACTGCAATATCTTCCCCGGGGCCGTAATTTCCGCCCCGCCCCAGGATTTGAAATATCAGGGCGAGGATACCATCGTGACCATCGGTAACAATACTACCATAAGGGAATGCGCCACCATTCATAAGGGTACTTCCGACCGTAACAAGACCGTTATCGGTAAAAATTGCCTCATCATGGCTTACTGCCACATAGCACACGATTGCCTTGTCGGCGATAATTGCATTTTTTCCAATAATTCCACCTTGGCAGGCCACGTTACGGTCGGGGACAATGTTATCCTGGCCGGACTAGTGGCCGTACACCAGTTCGTATCCGTCGGGCAGCACGCCTTTGTCACCGGGGGTTCGTTGGTGCGTAAAGACGTGCCACCTTTCGTCAAGGCCGCTCGGGAGCCACTATCCTATGTAGGCATCAATTCCGTGGGCTTACGCCGGCGGGGATTTCAGTCCGAGAAAATCCGGGAAATACAGAATATTTACCGCATCCTTTATCAAAAAAATTATAACAATTCCCAAGCGACCCAGATTATCGAGGCAGAAATGGAAGCGACCCCCGAACGGGACGAAATTTTACAGTTTATCCGCGATTCCCAGCGGGGTATTATGAAAGGGTATTTCAGCAACAGCTGACCGTTTGTGAAGGCAAACAGCAAATCGAAAAAGAAGTTTTGGATGCATGGTGCATCCGTATTCAACACCTAACATTTAACTAAAAATGGCATCAACATCCGACATACGAAAAGGGCTCTGCATCCGCTATAATAATGATATTTATAAAATTATCGAATTTTTGCACGTCAAACCCGGCAAAGGTCCCGCATTCGTGCGTACCAAGCTTAAAAGTGTATCTTCCGGTAAGGTTTTGGACAACACTTTTTCCGCAGGTCATAAAATCGAGGACGTTCGCGTGGAGACCCGCTCCTACCAGTTTTTATACAAAGACGGCGAGACCTACCACTTTATGAACACCGATGACTACAACCAGATTGCCCTTCAAGAAAGTGCTTTGGATACCCCCGATTTGCTGAAGGAAGGCGAAATTGTGACTATTCTCTTCAATACCGAGGACGCCATGCCTCTGTCCGTGGACATGCCGGCCCACGTCGTACTGGAAATTGCCTACACCGAACCGGGTGTCAAGGGTAACACGGCCACCAACGCGACCAAACCTGCGAAGGTAGAGACCGGTGCCGAAATCAATGTGCCACTATTTATTAACGAGGGCGATAAAATTAAGGTCGATACTTCGAGCAGTTCCTATATGGAGCGGGTGAACGACTGACGACGCGGTTCACGCAGACCGTTTGTAAACTCTGGTTTTAGTGGCCGATGAACCCTCCGGGGATGGTCGACGGCTGCTGAATAATTGATAAATCTGATGTCCTTTGAAATTTCGTACACCTTTTACGCTAAAACAGATTGCCGGCCTTCTCGATTGTGATTACGTAGGGGCAGATGACTTCCCCGTTTTGGGCATGAACGAAATCCACGTTGTCGAAGAAGGGGATATTGTTTTTGTAGACCATCCGAAGTATTACGATAAGGCGTTGAAATCCAAGGCCTCTGTAGTGCTTATCAATAAAAAGGTGGAATGTCCCGAAGGGAAGGCCCTGCTTGTTTCCGATGACCCGTTTAGGGACTTTAATATTCTCACCCGTCATCTTAGGCCTTTCGAGAAGGCGATGGCCGCCGTTGCTGCATCCGCTAAAATCGGAAAGAACACGATAGTTCAGCCCAACGTTTTTATTGGAAACAACGTAATCATCGGCGACGATTGCCTAATTCACGCCAATGTTGCCATTTATGATGGATGTATCATAGGGAATCGGGTGACCGTTCATTCCGGTACCGTTATTGGCTCCGATGCGTTTTATTACAAGAACCGGCCCGAAGGTTTCGACAAACTGATTTCCGGGGGTCGCGTGGTTTTGGAGGACGATGTCGAATTGGGCTCACTTTGCACTATCGACAAGGGCGTTACCGGAGATACTACCATTAAAAAAGGAACAAAACTGGACAATCAGGTACACGTAGGGCATGATACCGTCATCGGCGAAAAATGCCTTATCGCTTCCCAGACCGGCATAGCGGGCTGCGTGGTTATTGAAGATGAGGTTACTCTTTGGGGCCAGGTAGGTACCAACAGCGGTATCACTATTGGAAAAAAGGCGGTCATTATGGGCCAGACCGGCGTTACAAAATCCGTTCCGGGCGGGAAAAGTTACTTCGGGACCCCCATCGAGGAATCCCGGGAAAAGCTCAAACAGTTGGCGTATGTCAAGCAAATTCCGTCCATCTTAAAAAAATTGAAGGATTAAGAAGCGAATCCTTCACAGATCAGGACTTATCCGCTATTTTTGTCCGTGTCCCAAGAATTCGGAAAAGTTAATTAAGAACAAGACACCCGTATTGGCGGGGATGAATGAATAACGGAGTAGATTCCCGTCGTAAGTTGCGCCGATCGTAGACGAGGGGCGGGGATGACCTTAAAATCTTAAGAATGAGCGTATTAGTCAACAAAGATTCCAAAATAATCGTACAAGGTTTTACCGGTAGCGAAGGTACCTTTCACGCCGAGCAGATGATTGAATACGGTACGCAGGTGGTCGGTGGGGTGACTCCCGGTAAAGGCGGACAAGAACACTTGGGAAAGCCCGTGTTCAATACTGTTGATGAGGCCGTAGAAAAAGTAGGTGCAGATACCAGCATCATATTCGTACCACCGGCCTTTGCCGCCGACGCCATTATGGAAGCGGCCAATGCCGGCATCAAGGTAATTATCGCCATTACCGAAGGAATTCCCATTGCCGATATGGTCAAGGCGGCGGATTATATCAAGGATAGGGATTGTCGGTTGATCGGTCCCAATTGTCCCGGTGTTATCACTCCGGGCGAAGCCAAGGTCGGCATTATGCCCGGTTTTGTTTTTGAGAAAGGAACCGTGGGCATCGTTTCAAAATCCGGAACCCTGACCTACGAAGCGGCCGATCAAGTAGTACGCCAAGGTTTGGGCATTACCACCGCCATTGGAATAGGCGGAGACCCGATTATAGGTACCACCACAAAGGAGGCCGTTGAACTTTTGATCAACGATCCTGATACCGAGGCTGTGGTCATGATCGGTGAAATCGGTGGACAGCTCGAAGCCGACGCAGCCAAATGGTACAAGGAAAGTGGCAGTAAAAAGCCTATTATCGGATTTATTGCGGGAGAGACCGCTCCCGCTGGAAGAACCATGGGCCATGCCGGTGCTATTGTCGGCGGTAGCGAGGATACCGCCCAGGCCAAGAAAAAAATCTTGCGGGAACACGGCATCCACGTAGTCGATTCCCCCGCTGAAATCGGGATGAAGGTCAAAGAAGTGATGGGATGAAATTATTGGAAGGAAAAAATGTCATCATTACCGGTGCCAGCAGGGGCATAGGAAGGGGTATCGCGGAATATTTCGCCGACCATGGGGCGAACGTCGCTTTCACCTATAGCTCCAGCGAAAAACCCGCCTTGGAACTGGAAAGGGAACTAAAGGAAAAAGGGGTCAATGCTAAGGCCTATCAAAGTGATGCCTCCGATTTCGGGCAGGCGGAAGCCTTAATACTAGCCGTTTTAAAGGATTTTGACGGTATCGACGTGCTTATCAATAATGCCGGCATCACCAAGGATAACCTGTTGATGCGCATGTCCGAAGCGGACTTTGACAACGTTATCGAGGTCAACCTGAAGTCCGTTTTCAATCTGACCAAGGCGGTACAACGTACTTTCCTAAAACAGCGCAGTGGATCGATAATTAACATGAGCAGTGTCGTAGGCGTGAAGGGGAATGCCGGACAGGCCAACTATGCCGCTTCGAAAGCGGGCATGATCGGATTTACGAAATCCGTTGCTCTGGAACTTGGCTCGCGAAACATTCGTTGCAACGCCATCGCCCCGGGATTTATCGAGACCGAAATGACCGAAAAGCTGGATGAAAAGACCGTACAGGGCTGGCGCGATGCGATTCCCCTAAAACGTGGCGGATCTCCCGAAGATATTGCCAAAGCCTGCTTGTTCTTTGCTTCCGATCTGTCCGTTTATGTTACAGGCCAAGTGCTGAACGTGGATGGGGGTATGCTTACCTAAATAGACAACTTCGAAAACCCTAGAGGTGTCTCCGACCATTCCGACCAACACATTATTGAAACATCTGACTCTTGATGGATATTGAAACGATTCTCCTCATCATTTTGGCCGCCATGGTGGCGATGGGGATGGTACTGTTTCAATACTATTACCGAACAAAACGAAAGGGCAGGCTTACCATAGTGCTGTCCTTTCTACGTTTTTTGGTCTTTTTCGCGGTTTTTCTCTTACTCATCAATCCTGAATTTACCAAGAATGAATATCGGATTGAAAAGGCCGATCTCATTGTCTTGGTCGACAACTCCACTTCCGTGGCGACTTCCGAAGATACTATTCGGGATATACTTGGGAAAATCAGCGAAAATCAAGCCTTGAACGACCGTTTTAACATAGTTCGATATGGGTTCGGGGCTGAATTGATGACCGGGAAAGGGGCCGGGAATACATCCCAGATGGATACGACCTCCTCGAGTGGTTTGACTTCCTTCTCTTTGGAAAATACGGACATAACAGCAGC
>JBAUIP010000176.1:0-2685 GCA_049683055.1 Pricia sp. | reverse complement strand
GCTGTAGGCGTCGCCGCGGTCCTTGTCAACGCCGTTTTCGGCGGGTGGGTCGGAGTCGGAGGGGCTGTGGCCACCTTCGTCGGCGTGACGGTACTGGTGGCCGTCGTGCTCGCGGTGGGCCGGGTCCTCTGGGACGAGAGCGAGGGCCGGTCGATTGACGAGTGCTGGCCGACGGCGGTCACCACGTCTCCGCCCCGCGGAGGCGGGCCCCCAGAGGTGGACCGCACGTCGACTCCAGCCAGCACAGGCTCTGCGGGAGGGGGGGTATCTCCAGGTCGGGCGCGAGCGGTCGCCGGTGCGGGAGCGTCAAAAAGCGGGCGGAGACCGGGCCTATGACTGTCAACGCCTGCTTAGCGCATCATGACGGGGTCGGGCTGGGGCTGTGTGATCTCGTTCGGAACCTCGGTTGAGACCACGTTGATCCGGGCGCCACTCCCCTCCGATCTGAAGTGCTCCAACTCTAACTGGGTCCCAGCAGCGATGAGACCCTGCGCGTACCCGTCGCTCATCTCTGCGATGCTGCCCGCTACAGTGAGGGCGTTTTGGACGTCTTGTAGCTTGGTCGCGTCGAACGGCTGAAGGCCACCACGGAGCGCCGACGGGTCGGCGAACGCCTGGAAGCCTCGGTCATTGGCGACCATCATGATCTCGCTGAACTTGGCTTCGGCGGTGGGTCCGTAGGCCGCCTCGACGGCGGCATAGAGCGTCCCCATGGTGTTCTCCAGCTTCTCGAACTCCTGCGGATCGGCGTCGCGGTAGACGTCCACGGTCGCCTGTTGGATGCCCACGTAGCCCTCTCGCACGGCGCTGATGGCCTCGCGCGATGGACCCGTTAGCTGCCCGTCTCGGACCTCATTCCGGAGTTCGCCGAACAACTCCGGGTCCCGGCTGAGCGCGGCCAGCATGGAACGCATGGAGCCTCCCTCACGCTCGGTGAAGATCGCGTCGGCGCTTTGGATCGCTTGGTAGGCAGCTGTGGGGTCCCTGTAGACCCCCTCCAAGGCACTCTTAAGCTCTCTGGTGGCATCAGCCATATCAGGCGTGATGAGGGCGGATGTAACCCGGCTGCCGGGTTCAAGGTCGAGCATAGCGTTGTGTGCAAGTGGTTGCTATACGATACAGAATGGCTCGCTCGGGCGCAAGCGCGAATCGTCCCGAGGCACGAGTTTCACGTGCCGGCGTGCCGGCGTCGCGCGCGGGCTTGCAGCGGCGCTACGCGAGACCAGGCGTCACAGAGGCCAGGTCGCGGGAGTGCGTCTCGATGCCGAGCGCCCTCGAGACAGCAGCCGGTCCTTCGCGGGCTACGAAGTCGTCGTACGTGACCGCTGTCTCGGCCGCGTTCATCAACTGCTCGTAGGCTTCGTCCCGAGTCGCGATGCCGTCGATGGCGCTCAGGCCCGCTTTGAGACTCTCGAAGGCTTCCGAGTTGACGACGCCTTCAGGACTCAGGCTGGCCGCGGCGTTGGCGTAGCCCTGCGCGTCGGCTGCCGCCATGAGGGTCGTCCAGACCTCCGCGCCCTGACCGTCGCCGGCCTCGAACCCGTACGCCACGTCGATCGCTTCGCGGACGGTGCGTGCCAGGCCCAGCGCTTTGTCGAACTCCTCAGGCGCCGCGTCCCGGTACACCTCACTGACGGCCTTCTGGTACGCCATGAAGTGACCCTCCACGCGCTCGAGGACGCCCTCAGGCACCGACGGCAGAAGCTCCCCGAACGCCTCGGGAGTCTCCCGCAGCGTCCTGAGGACCTCGCCGGCCGACGCGCCAGGCCCCTCGGCCCCGTCGTACGCGCTGCGCCCGTCCGACATCAAGCCGTCTCTACGGTCAATGGCGACGTACGCCCGGCCCGGCTCGACGTACATCTCTCCAAGCGTTTCGAGGAGCCCGTTCAGAGGGCCAACCACCTCCGCGGTGGAGAGGGGCAATTGGGTCCGGGCTCCAGGGATGAGCGTGAGCATGTCGTTCGGGGATGGACGAGGGGAAAGGGCGGCCGCTCACGTCGGGGCCGGCTCGCGGGCGTCAACCTCGCGCGAGCCCGCTCCGCGGTAGCCATGCGGCGCCCCGACTCGCTGTCGAGACGCCGCGCGCCGGTTCTATCTGTTGGCGCGGCTAAACGCTGCCTAGAGAGCGTGGCTGAGTTCCAACTTCGGTTCTTGGGGCCGTTCGGTCTGGAGTTCTTTAGACGGAGCCGCGGTGTTGCCTTGTCGGACCGAAGAATTCGTGTCCACGCTCAACGTGTCCAAATCCCTGACCGTCGCATTGATGGCGCTTTGGGCACTCTCGTGGAAGGCCTCTCCTCGCTCTGCCGGCGGGGTGTCTCTGATCGCCTGATCGAGTCGGCTGACGGCGTCTCCCGTTAACCCTGCCCTCCCGGCTGCTTGCACGATTCCGAGGGTCGGCGCCTCGTTGAGGAAGTTCTGATAGTTCTCGAATCCTCTCTCTACGCCGTTGTTGCCGATGGACTCGGTGAGCAGTTCGCGCTGCGCCTGGTACATCTGATGCCCCGTGACCTCCTTGCCCACCTGGCCGGCGATCTGCTCTGGAGTGAGCGTTGACGGCGGGGACGCCCCGTTCGAGAGACCGAAGGTGAACGTGGTATCGCCGAAGCCACTCTCCGTGAAGCCGTTTCCAGGGAGCAAGTAGCTGGTCGCAGCCTCGACCGAAAGCCGGGTTTCGTCACCGGGCCG
>JBAUIP010000175.1:0-7321 GCA_049683055.1 Pricia sp. | reverse complement strand
GAATTTGAAACCGTTAAATGTTAAATTTTGGTTATTATTTTTTTTAACCGGAAAATAACATATATTTGGAAAACCAAACTGGTTAACCAATTTGGAAAACCAGTTTAGGACTCACTCGAAAAGCATTTTGTGTCCGCTTACTATCTCGAAGCGGTAAGTACGTTTATCAACTCTAACTTAAATACTTGTAACAATGAATTTAAAAACAAAGCTAACATTGATGATAGTGTTGCTGGTCAACATTATCGTATTCGCGCAAGACGGTTCGACGCTCACCGGAACGATAGTAGATGCGGATAACGTGCCCATTCCCGGGGTGAACATCATCATTGAGAATACCACCACGGGTACTTCGACCGATTTCGACGGAAATTATGAAATCAATGTATCCCAAGGGGATGTACTCCTATTTTCCTACATCGGGTTCGTTTCCCAATCCATACCCTATGATGGGCAGCAGACCTTGGACGTGACCATGCTCGAGGATGCCGCCGAACTCGACGAGGTGGTGGTCGTGGGATACGGTTCGCGTAAAAAATCGCACCTGACCGGGGCCATTGCCAAAGTAGAGGGTGGCGATGTCGCGGCTATTCAATCCACTCGTGTCGATGAAGCGATAGCGGGTAAATTGCCCGGTGTATTGATTCAAAATCAGGATGCTGCACCCGGTGCGGACCCTAAAATCCAAATACGGGCGGCCTCATCCATCAACGGTAATTCCGATCCGCTGGTCGTCGTTGACGGTTATCCTATTTCAGGAAGTATAGCCACCGTTAACCCGAACGATATTGAAAGTCTAGAAGTATTGAAAGATGCCGCTTCCGCTGCGATTTATGGTTCCAGGGGTGCCAACGGTGTGATATTGATTACGACCAAACAAGGAAAGGAGGGCAAACCAAGATTTTCCTATAATGCCTACACCAGCGTATCGAGCCGGTACCGAAGGGACAATATAAACTTGACCTCTGGGGAGTGGGCCGATATTCTGGACACCGGTATCGACAATGGCAGGTTCGATGTTTCCGAATTGGATCCGGCCTTCGTCGATTACAAGATAGATGGCTATAGAAATTCACCTGATGTCGTGGCCGTGGAAGATTACCTTTTCCGAACCGGATACAGCACCAACCACGACTTTAGCATGGGTGGTGGTACAGAAAACTCGAATTACTTTGCCTCGATCGGCTATCAAAACACCGAGGGTGTCGTAAGGACCCAAGCCTTTGAAAGAATAAACGCCCGTTTGAACGTCGACACCAAATTGGGGGAAAAGTTCCAGACGGGAATAAGCTTCAACGGCTTCACTTCCAAAAGGGATATCGTAGGTTGGGATATGAGGGATCTTTTAAGGGCGTCCAGCATTCATCCTATTTACCATACTAATGCATCCATCGCATTCGTCCAACAATTGGATGCCCAAAGACAGGCCTTGGCCAACCAAGGGGTTTCCAGTCCAGGTGATGTACTAGGCACTTCATTTGATGACGGTTATAGGGCAGGTGGTGCTCCAATCAATAATAGTATCTATACTTTGGAGCCCGGTATGACGGCCCAAGATTGGCACTATGGAAGGATCGGTAATGGACTCGGGGGCTCGGGAGACGCCGGACCCGCCACCAAGCTCGATAATACGGACCGATACCAACAAACGTATTTTGCGAACGCTACTTCGTATTTGCAGTTTAGCATTTTAGACGGATTGAATTTAAAGACCGTGCTTGGAGCGGACTTCAACGATACGCAGGACTATTACTGGAGAGGACCTGAATTTGATTCCCAGGCCCGTTCCGAACAGACCGATTTAGATCAGGTCGACGTAAAACGAACTTCGGTATTGAGTGAAACTACCCTGAATTACAATAAGGTATTGGGGGACCATGATATATCTGCAGTAGCAGGACTTGAATTTCAAAATCTTTACACCAGAGGTACCTCATTGACAGGAACCAATTTGCCATTTGGCGATATTATCAACTACAATCTTTTGAATCCTGCGGATATCACGGTAACAGAGCGGGACGAGACGATTTCCAGGAGGAGTGTTTTCGGAAGGGTTCAATATGCGTACGACAATCGCTATTTGTTTTCGGCTTCGGTGAGAAGGGATGGGGATTCCCGTTTTGGGTCCAACAACAAATTCGCAACCTTCCCCGCGCTTTCCGTAGGATGGAACGTACATAACGAAGCTTTTTGGAAATCGGAAACGTTTAGCCTTTTGAAACCACGGTTCAGTACCGGGTCTTTGGGAACAACTTCCGACCTAGGGGCCTACAATTCATTGAGCCTTCTGAACCCTCAGGCATCAGTGTTGGGAAACTCTTTTCTTATCCCTTCGGATGTGGCCAACGATGATTTGACCTGGCAGACCAATACGGAGACGAACTACGGTATCGATACAGGCTTTTTCAATAACCGTTTAAGGTTAAGTGCGGATTATTATACGTCGGATATCGAGGACATCCTGATCAATCTAAGTGTATCCGAAGTGTTCGGTACCGAATCCATCCGGGTCAATTCCGGTGATGTGAGAAGTTCCGGACTGGAGTTCGAACTATCCGCCATACTAGCACAACAGGAGGATTTCAATTGGGATATCGGGGCCAACCTGTCCACGGTCAACACAGAAATTACGGACCTGGGCGGTCTTGATGAATTGCCCCAGACCATCTACGGCCAGAGCGGTAGGGGTCCTGTTTTCCGAAACTATGTAGGCGGCGAAATCGGGGAAATGTGGGGATTGGAGACCATCGGTCAAGTAGAGGATGAATATATCGAAGATCCGACCAGGGTCGTCGGCCTGAACAGTTCGGCCTTCTATGTCGTCGATCAAAATGGTGATGGAATTATTGACAAAACAAGAACCGTAGAAGATGGTGGCGATTTGGTGAAAATAGGACAGAATACACCCGATTTCTACTGGGGTCTGAACAGTTCGATGCGATATAAGTCCTTTGACATGTCGTTCCAATTACAGTCGGCCCTGGGAGGAGAGGTCTGGAATGTCGACCCGATCTACTACAACTCGGAGTTCGGGGGAAGATTAAGGGAAAGCTTTGATGCCAACGACGATGGTATTGCAGACAATAACGGCGAATTTTATTTGGATTCGAACAATCAACTGGACGCGCAGGTACAGGATGCATCTTATGTTGCCTTGAGAAACCTTACTTTAGGATACACTATCGATTCGGATGTGACCGATAAAATTGGTATCAACTCTGCCAGGATATACCTTGCAGGCTCCAATTTGCTGTACCTATGGTCCGATGATTACACCTCCTTCAACCCAGAAGGTGTAGACACCACGAATACCGGTTATCTAGGGCCAACAACCTACGGGGTTCAAGTCGGTTCAAGTCCCATCGTGAGAAGCCTTACATTTGGTTTAAATCTTAATTTCTAAATACGAAAAAATGAAAAGAGTATATATAGTTTTATTCGGAGCATTGTTAATAGCTACGGCGTGCGATAATGATCTAGATCAAGTTCCGCCGAACATTGCAAGTTCAGAATCTTTAACGGATTTTTCAGAAGTCGTGAATGCGGCCTATTATTATCAGCGCGGTGCCGCTACACCCTTAGCAGTGATGGGTGACTTTAGGGCCGACAATGCGAAAATGTTCGAGGAGCCCTATCCTGCATTTAATAGGTTCAATAATGATCTCACCATTATGGAAGACCAATTTTTCGGTCCTTTCTACACGGCATTGTACAGGTCGATAATAAGTGCGAATAACGTAATCACCAATTCGTCGAATACCGATCTTGTCGGTCAAGCCAAATTTTTAAGGGCATTGGCCTATTTTAAACTGGTACAGGTCTTTGGGGATGTCAGTGTCATTCTTGACGTTCCGAACATAGAGGATATCCCTACGTTCGATTTGACAAGACAGCCGGTCTCCGAGGTTTACAGTACCATTATCATTCCAGATCTACAGGATGCCATCGCCGCTTTGGATAACTCTGGACTTGCGAACGGACGGGCGTCCGAGATCGCGGCCCAGGCTTTGTTGGGCAAAGTGTATGTCCACTTAGGCGATTTTGGCAGTGCCGAAGCACCGCTACTAGCCGTTATCCGTGGAGCTGACGCTGCAGGAATCAATTTGCAGGAAAACTATGCCGATATTTTCAGCGTAGAAAACGAACTGAATTCCGAAATCATATTTGCGACCCAAGTATCAAGTTCCATCATAGATGAATATGGCTTTACCGAGTTTTGGGACTGGTTTGGTGGCCGTGATCCAAAAGCACCGTTTCCATTGGATGCCGATCTTATTGCTGCTTTTGATGCCAGCCCCGGAGACCTTAGGCGAGCGGTAAATATCGATGAGGAGGAAATGGAGTCTCCAAAATATCCTCAATCGGGGGGTGCCGATTACGACTTTATTGAACTAAGATTAGCGGATGTTATGCTATTATTATCGGAAACCTTGAACGAGAATGGGGCTTCACCAGCCGAAGCGCTTGGTGAATTGGATGATGTAAGGTCTAGGGCCGGGTTGGCTCCCTTGGATCCCGCTGTTCTAACTACCCAGGCTTCCGTCCGCGAGGCGATTTTAGACGAAAGAAGACTGGAGTTGGCCTTTGAGGGACAACGATGGTTCGATTTGGTCCGGACCGGGACGGTGGTAGCCGAAATGGGACAGGAAATCAATAGCAATTATTTCGTATTCCCAGTACCGGTCTCAGAAGTGCTTGCGAGCGGTGGAGAGATAAACCAGAATCCCGGTTATTGATTTACTTAGGAAAACCTCGGGGATTTACATTAGTATGTTTAATACTAGGTAATATTTTCAGCAGGATTAAGTCTACGGGAGGATGCCTGGAAGCACCTAAAAAAGTTCAGTAGTTGAGTTAATTTTTTGAGTTAGTTTTTTGGATTGGTTTTGCCGGCCCGTTTCCGGGCCGGTATACCTTTTCAAATTTGGGACGAGCGAATTGGATGGTCAGATTAAACTTGGTAGGATTATTTTTCTCCATTATGTTATTTCCCTACTTTTAACAAACCAATCTGGTTGACCAATTCACGAAAACTTAAGCCCAGTCTATGAAATTAGAAATTCTCACAAAAACAGAAAATCAAGAAATCCAAAACGGTATCATCGCACAAATCAGAGAGTTGATCAACTATAAAAATCTGGAACCTGGCGATAAACTGCCTTCCGAACGAATGCTCTCCAAAAAATTCGAGGTCAGTAGAAGTAATGTCCGTGAGGCCATCCAAAAGCTGGAATTCTATGGCATATTGAAGTCCAAGCCCCAAAGCGGAACCTTTATCGCCAACATCGGTCAAGTCGCCATGGATGGAATGATAGAGGACATCTTAAGGCTTGAGAAACCCGACTTTAAATCCTTGGTCGAAACTAGGATTCTCTTGGAACTGAAGACAGTGAGACTCGCGGCCCTGAGAAGGACCGAGGAAGATCTCAGACTGATGCAGGAGGCTTTGGAGGCGTACAGAGCAAAAGTGCTCAACGGGGAAGATGCCGTACAGGAAGACCTGCTCTTCCATCTGGCCATCGCCCGCGCCAGTGGAAACAGTACCATGAACACCTTGATGTTGATCATAACGCCGGAGATTATCACAAATTTCCAAGAGTACCACGTCTGTGACAAGAATATGGCGTTTCTGGGAATACAGGAGCATAAAGATATTTATGAGGCCATCAAAGCGAAAAACCCCGAACTGGCCAAGGGAAAAATGAAAATACATTTTAAGGCTTTGTACCAGTACTGCTATAATATAAACGAAGAACAGGTAAACGGTTTGGGGCGATAAACACCTTGCTTTGATGACCGTGTCTCCGAAAAACGCTAACCAATCGATAGAATTATGAAAATCACAGGACTAAGATGGTGGGTCATAGGTTTAATTGCCCTTGCTACGGTCATTAATTACATTGATAGGCAAGCCCTACCCGTTCTTTGGCCTGCCATTGCCGAGGATTTGTATCCGGAGAAAACGAACTTCGAGCGAAAGGGAATCTATGCAATCATCTCTACCATATTTATATTCTCCTATGCATTCGGTCAAGCCATTTTCGGCAAAATTTTCGACAAGCTTGGAACAAGGATAGGGTTTACCTTATCCATCGGTTTTTGGTCGATTGCTACGGCATTGCACGCCTTTGCAAAAGGCGTGGTCAGTCTTAGTATTTTCCGTTCGCTCTTAGGCATCGCGGAAGCTGGAAACTGGCCCGGGGCAGCCAAAGGAAATGCGGAATGGTTTCCGACAAAGGAACGGGCATTTGCACAAGGTCTGTTCAATTCAGGTGCAGCTATAGGGGGAATCGTAGCCTTCCCTACCATCGGATTGTTATCCGTCCATTTCAACTGGCAGTGGATTTTTATATTAGTTGGTATAACTGGGCTTTTATGGCTTATTCCATGGTGGATTATAGTAAAATCCCCTCCCAACAAACATCCGTGGATTACTGCCGAAGAACGCGAATACATCTTGACGGGACAGAAAAACCAAGATAAGGATGACGATGGGGAATTTGATGAAGGATACAATCCGGATACCGGTACAATGTTAAGTCACAAAGAAAGTTGGGGAGTTATCCTTGCGTCTGCCGCGCTTGACCCAATTTGGTGGTTGTTTATTTTTTGGATACCCATTTACCTCAACGAAGTTTTTGGAATGGATGTTACTGCAATCGGTTTTTACGCTTGGGTACCTTACGTAGGGGCTATGATCGGAGCTTGGTTTGGAGGGCTATTGGCGCAAAACCGAATCAAAGCAGGCTGGACGGTCAACAAAACACGAAAGTTTGTGATCACACTTGGATGTGTGATTATGTTACCTGCTTTGATCGCGCTGTCAAATCCGGGAGGACCCGAAACAGCGGTGGCATTAATGGCAGTTATTCTATTCGGTTTCCAAACGGCCATTGGAAATGTCCAGACCTTGCCCAGTGATCTATTTGGTGGAAAGACAGTAGGTACCCTTTCAGGGTTTTCTGGTATGGCTGCCAAATTAGGTGCATTCGGATTGACAGCCTTGGTCCCTTGGCTTACCTCGGGCGGTAATTATACACCGGCCTTTGTAATCGGTGCCGCATTGGCAGTAATTACCATAGCGAGTGTCTGGGTATTGATTCCGAGAATAGAACCGCTTAACAGTAAGATTTAAATTAAACTAAAAACAAATTAAAATCAACAAAAAATGAGTGCAAAAGGAAAAGTAGCAGTGATTAACGGAGCTACCGGTGGAATTGGATTCGAAGTAGCCAAAAGATTGGGAAAAGATGGATATACCGTGGTATTGAACGGTATTGACGATGATAACGGAGCCAAGAGAATTGAAGAGCTTTCGGCT
>JBAUIP010000174.1:0-6521 GCA_049683055.1 Pricia sp. | reverse complement strand
ATATCAAAGGCCACTATGGCATGGGGCCTCTGTATCTATATGGTGAAAACAAAAATTGGGAGGAGCTGCCCATACCTCAGGATATTATGGATGATCAACCCAAGATTGAAAATGATGTGGATTTTAGTAAACACACGGAGCGAAATTGGTATTACTTGGTTAGGGAATTCGTAAAGGATATCAAAGGGGAACCGGTCGGCCCTTACCAAACCTTCAAGGATGGTAGTCTGTACCAACAACTCATCGATATCATAAGAAAGGATGACAACTGGACCG
The DNA here is from genome assembly GCA_049683055.1 of Pricia sp. Classification (GTDB taxonomy): domain Bacteria; phylum Bacteroidota; class Bacteroidia; order Flavobacteriales; family Flavobacteriaceae; genus Pricia. Next base: position 6,245 of record JBAUIP010000174.1, on the reverse strand, counting down.
ATGTCCGTCATCTGCAATAAACCCCTAGTGATGGTCAATGGAGATAGATTTTTCTACAACGAACCCGACAAGAACTTGCAACAAAACGTCCATAAATAGGAAAGCCCATGTTCTATGACTATTTGGTAATAGGTATTTACTTTATATTGATTCTTGCCATTGGGGTAGTGTTCGCACGAATGGCCAGTAAATCCACTAGCGATTATTTTCGGGGCGGCGGAAGAATGTTGTGGTGGATGGTCGGCTCCACCGCCTTTATGGCGCAGTTTTCCGCCGTCACCTTTACGGGAGCCGCAGGCAAGGCATTTGCGGACGGCTTTGCCATTTGTGCCGTATACATTGGTAATACCTTTGCGTTTCTTTGTGGATGGGCCTACTTTGCCCATCGTTTTAGACAGATGCGGGTAGACACGCCCACCGAAGGCATAAGACGGCGATTTGGGCACGAAAATGAACTGTTTTTTTCTTGGGCGTTGATTGTGTTTTCCTTTATCAATGCAGGGGTGTGGCTAAATGCCTTAGGCGTTTTTACCAGTGCTGTATTTGATGCCGGTATCGATACCACTATTATCGCCATAGGCCTAACCGTGGTGTTCGTATCGGTACTATCGGGGGCTTGGGGGGTTGTTGCATCGGACTTCGTTCAAACCTTGGTCGTGGCCGTCGTTTCAGTGGCTACCGCAATAGTGGCATTGGTCATGGTGGATGGCCCGGTCAATCTGGTAGAAAATTTTCCGGGAGGATTTCTCGTCGGTCCGAATATGAACTATCCCTTAATACTGGTCGGCACCTTTATTTTCTTTTTGCCAAAGCAGATCATCACCATGATGAACCTTCATGATTCCTTTCGATTTCTCGGCGCAAAAGACTCCGTCAACGCCCGAAAAGCGGCCTTATTGGCTATGGCTTTAATGGGAGTGGGAACCATTATTTGGTTTATCCCCCCGTGGGCCGCCGCTACCCTTTACCCGGAGGCTCCCGTAGACTATGCGCAATTGGGCAACAAGGCAGCAGATGCGGTATATTTGGTATTCGCCCGCAATGCCATGCCCGCAGGAACCGTAGGCTTACTCATGGCCGGACTTTTTGCCGCGTCCATGTCCTCTATGGACTCTGCCCTGAACAAAAACGCCGGAATCTTTATCAGAAGTATTTACGAACCTTTTCTTGCCAAAAGAAATAGACAACAGACCGATGACAAAAAGATGCTGCGCCTCAGCCAATTGGTCAGCTTTATCAGTGGTATAGGGGTTATCGGTGTTGCCCTGTATTTCGCATCGCTCAAAGAGCTTAGTCTATATGAGCTGATGATGCGGGTTTCTACCATGGTTCAGGTACCGATGATGGTGCCTTTATTATTGGGAATTATTGTGAGGAGGACTCCCCGATGGGCCCCTTGGGCAACTATTGCGGTAGGCTTGATCGTTTCCTGGATGGTGGATAACGTGGTTACCCCGGATGTTATTGTCTCCCTATTCGGTATCGAATCGCTTACCGGTCGTGAAATTGTGGATATGAATATCATCTTGACCATTGCGGGCCATGTATTTGTTACGGGAAGTTTTTTCTGGGCGACTTCCTTATTTTACAAGGAAGCGAAGGACAAACACAAAGAGGAAACCGCACGCTTTTTTGAGGATTTACAAAGGCCCGTGGTCGCCGATGAACAACAAGACGAAGTGGATAGCCAACAAAGGAGTAAGTTGGGTGGCATGGTACTGATAATGAGCACCGGAATACTTTTAATGGCGCTGATTCCCAACCCGGTCTGGGGCAGGTTGATGTTTGTGCTTTGTGCGCTGATAATTGCTACTATTGGCTACTTGTTGAGGCGAAGTGCCAAAACGGATGTTGCTTCAATCTAATTAGGTGCTTTATCGGATGATTGTTCTTACCCTGGATTTTGCGGGGCGTAGTACTAAATTGAATTAGGCCTTGATTCAATCTGGGAAGTCAATTTGTTGTTCAGAAACCATTTACCATTTCTCTTTCCTTTCTAAAATAGCCGGTAAGCTATTATTTGCCGTTACCAGTTTTCTTCCACACCTCAAATTTCTTTAAATTCTGCGGGTCGGTCGGTGGATAGAGGCCGATAATCGATTGGCCCTCTTTGACTTTCTCCATCACGAATTCCTCATACGCTGTCATCCGCAGACATTCCTCCGCGACCTCGTCGGCCATGTGGGCGGGGATAATCATCACCCCATCGTCATCTCCCAGAACAACGTCGCCCGGAAAAACGGCTACATCGCCGCAACCGATGGGAACATTGATATCAAGGGCTTGATGTAAGGTCAAGTTGGTAGGCGCGGAAGGTGTATTATGATACGATGAAAAATCCAAAGCCGCTATTTCGGCCGAATCACGGAATCCGCCATCGGTCACAATTCCTGCTGCACCGCGAACCATGAGCCGGGTAATCAAAATCGATCCAGCGGAGGCGGCCCGGGCATCCCTTCTACTGTCGATGACCATGACATGACCTTCCGGGCACTGTTCCACCGCCACGCGCTGAGGATGTTTCGGGTCTTGAAATACACTGATTGGATTCAGGTCTTCACGAGCGGGGATATACCGTAACGTAAAGGCCTCCCCCACCATGGTCGGCCTTCCTTTTTGAAGGGGACCGACCCCTTGGATAAATTGGTTTTTCAGTCCTTTTTTAAAAAGACAGGTGGCGACGGTCGCTGTGCTGGCCGATTGTAATTTGTTTCTGGTTGCATCCGATAATGAGGACATATAATATGTTTTTAAATGTTTTATTCGGCCTTAGTTCCAACTCTTCTAGGCCCTTTTCTAGGCTTTATCTAGCCTTGGCCCAAGCTTCCTTCAGAAATTTCAAATCTTTTTTCATTTGTGCGAAAACCTCGCTTTGCGCAATTGAAATTGTTGAGGCCCCATGTTCGGCACCTCCCAATCTATATTCAAGGTGGAGGGAAACAGGGACGTTTATTTTGTATTTCTTCAATAAGGAAAAGTAGCGGTCAAAATCGACCATCCCCTCCCCCAGGGGTACATTGATGGGTTTCCACTTGCCATCCACTTGGCCCCATTTAAAATCCTTGATTGCGATAGTTCGTATGTAATCCTTGATAAGTCTCAATCCCAGTTCCCAACTGCTTCCACCTTCGACGACGGCATGCCTTATATCGTATTGGGCACCTATGAATTTCGAATTAGTGCCTTTTAGTATTTCATAGGTATCCCAAATGGGGGCGCCCACGTGGTTTCCGGCGTGATTTTGGTAGGCACCGATAAGTCCTACTTCTTTGTTCAAGGTCTCTAGCGAGCTGAATTGTTCTGCATACGTTGTCATGCTCTCGGGAATGGACCGCTCTTCAGGATAGGTCAACCATCCCGTACGATAATGTTGGAACCCGAGCTGGCCGGCGGTTTCCAAAACGATTTTGCTCAAGCCGTCGGCCGGGTCGACCACTTCGGTGGTCATCATTTGGGGCGGGAGTCCGAATTTTTGCATCGCCTCTACTGCCTTGGGCAAATCATCGGTTACCCGGTTCGGCTCGACGTGACCCTTTGGTCGTACGGTCAGGTCAAGTCCGTCGAAACCCATATCCGCAGCGGCTTCCGACATCCTCTCGTAATCCAGGAACTGGAGATGTTTTGAAAACAGGTGAACGGAAATACTATCGGCAGGACTTGCCGAGGGGTCAAAAAAAGTATTGCCAAACCCCATCAACGGTACGGCCCCCATAGCGGTAGATGCCGTTTTAATAAAATTCCTTCTAGTTATGGTGTCATCCGTTTTTTTCATACTGAACTCCTTTTGCTGTCATTTTCAGATTCACACATTATGTTAAATTTTTGGTAGTTCAACAAATATAAGTATTTTTGGTAAACCAATCTGGTAAACCAGTTTAAAGTTCGGTATGGAAAACAGTAAGTACATAGTTATTTTGGTAGGGGTTTGCGGCACGGGCAAAAGTGCCGTAGGTCAGAAAGTAGCGAATAAATTGAACATCCCTTTCTTTGACGTGGACCAAATGCCTACCTCCGAGGCACTTCAGGAAGGTAAGCTGCTGCAAGACGAAAATAATGAAAAGTGGTTGGCTTCCGTAAAAGAGTTGATCATAGCCCAATCGGCCCAAAAAGGCTGCGTGATATCCTGTTCCATATTAAAGAAGGAACATCGTGAGATGCTCACTACGGAAATCGATCATCCATTGGATTGGGTCTTTATGCGGGGTTCCTACGAATTCGTCGCGGAGCGCGTCAAACGGGATGGAGGAGTTGATAGGTCCGCTTCGGCGCTCAAAGCGGACTTCGAGATGCTCGAAATTCCTAAACGGGCCTTGACCATTGATATGACCGGTTCCGAACAGGAAATTGTGGACACCATATTAAAATATCTGGCCCGCAAATACGGGTGAAGCATCCAACTTCAATACAAATGAAAAAAATCAGCTTCTTTTTGGTTTTAGTAAGCGTTCTAATCGCAATGGCCTATAAGTCATCCGAAAAAACAGGGATGGTCTCCACGGTCGAAGAATTTCACGATGCGGTCGCCAATGCAAATCCCGGTGACGTAATCACCTTGGCCAATGGCGTTTGGAAAGATTCGGAACTCTTATTCGAGGCAGAAGGTACGGCCGAAGAACCGATAACATTAACTGTTGAAACTAAGGGAAAGGTTACCTTAGAAGGCCAATCCAACTTAATATTGGCGGGCAAGCATCTGGTCGTTGAAGGTCTGATCTTCAAGAACGGGTTTACCCCGACCAACACGGTAATATCCTTTAGAAAAAATAAAGAGGATGTAGCCAGCAACTGCCGTTTGACGGAATGTGTCATCGACAACTTCAATAATCCTGAACGGCAGGTACAGGACTATTGGATTTCGATTTTCGGAAAAAACAACCGAATAGACCATAACCATATCATTGGTAAAAAGAACCTTGGCGTTACGATGATCGTGGGATTGGATACCGAAGAAAGCAGGGAAAACAATCATAGAATAGACCATAATTATTTTGGGCCCCGACCGACCTACGGAAACAACGGAGGGGAAACCTTACGTATCGGCACGAGTCATTTTGCATTGGAAAATTCCAATACCCTGGTAGAATCCAATTATTTCGACCGATGCAACGGGGAGCACGAAATCATCTCCAACAAATCCTGCAGAAACACCTTTAAGTACAACACCTTTTTTGAATGTACCGGTACCCTGACCATGCGCCACGGCAACGAGACCCTTGTAGATGGAAACGTATTTATCGGCAACAACAAACCAAGTACGGGAGGTGTTCGGGTCATCAACGAGACCCAAACGGTCATCAACAATTACCACATCGGATTGACCGGTTATCGATTTAGGGGAGCTTTCGTGATGATGAACGGGGTACCGAATTCGCCGCCCAACCGATACGTACCGGTAATCGATTCCAAGGTAAACAACAACATGTTTATCAATTGTGACCATATTCAGCTGTGTGCCGGTGCGGATGATGAAAGAAGCATGCCTCCCAAAAATTCCGAAATTTCGGATAATCTTTTTTATCATGAGGATAAAAGCAATCTGTTTACGGTCTATGACGACATCAGCGGTATTACCTTTAAGGACAATATAACAGGACAAAATATTGAGACGGGAATCGATAAAGGATTCAAAAAAGCCAACATTGAGTTGGCCAAGAACGAGCAAGGTTTCTTGATGCCGGTTTCGGATAAGTATAAGCTGGAAATAAGTCCAGATATAGCGACCAAAGAAAATACGGGGGTTACTTGGTATTCGAAAAACAAGGAAACCGTTACCTTGAGTTCCGGAGAAACGGTCAAAGTAAAATCTGGGATAAACACCTTGTTCGATGCCGCAGAAAGTTCAGCTCCGGGTGATATTCTAGAACTTGAATCCGGAAGGGAATACCTGTTGACGAAAGCCGTTCCGATTGATCACCCTTTGACCTTTAAATCATCCGGCAAAGAAAAGGTAACTATTTTGTTTCAACGGATGAAAGCCTTCGAAATACAGAACGGGGGAAGTCTTTCGCTCAAGAACCTCAGCTTTGATGGTGCCGAATCTCCCGATTATGCCGGTAATTCCGTAATAAGCACCGCTAACAATTCCATGATCGAAAACTACAAACTGTTTATCGATAACTGTGAGTTCAAGGACTTAACGGTCAACCATTCCTTCGACGTGCTGCGTGTTTCCAAAGGCACCTTTGCGGATACTATAAGCATCAAGAACTCCACTTTTAAAGATATTACAGGTCATGTGGCATCCC
>JBAUIP010000173.1:0-1509 GCA_049683055.1 Pricia sp. | reverse complement strand
GAAAAAACCCAGACAGACCTCGCCTTCGTTCAGGTCAAAGAATTCGCCAACATATTTAATTAGGCCGGGGGAGCTCCAATAACATCCAATGCCCATTTCGGTGCAACAAAGCCACATGTTTTGCACGGCCATGGCGGTGGCGGCGACTTCTTCCCAGTCGGGGACGCTTTCGGCGGGGTCGCGCTGCATGCAGATGGCGATGATGGCCCCTGCCCTTTTCGGATTTTCGATAAGTTTTTTCGATTTCATCTTCTTCGGCCGAGCCTCGGTCTCCAAATATTTATAGGATAGAAAAAGTCCCAGTTTTTCCTTCGCCTCGCCCGTTACCACCTTGAACCTCCAAGGTTCGGTCATTCTATGGGTCGGGGCCCAATTGGCGGCCTCGAGGATTTTCTCGATGTCGGATTTGACAATCGGCTGGTCGTTGTATTGCGCAGGGAAAACGGAACGTCTTTTTTTAATGGTTTCAAAAATCATAGGGTTGGATTTTTAGGATGACCACGGGAATCGCAGCGACATTTTGTAGACATCGACTTTTAAATCAAAGTTCCCAAAATTTATAAGTAAAGATATACCACGGCACGGCGACGGTACGCAAGGTTGGCAAAAGATTTGTCGGAGGATTTCAAGGATAAATGTCACTCCACCCAACTCTTGTAATACTTTCCATCATCGATGTCCAAAGCGGTCTGGGTCAGCTGCAAGGGCTTGAAGGTATCGATCATGACAGCAAGCTCCTCGGTTCCCTTTTTGCCGATGCTGGCTTCGTAGGTTCCGGGATGCGGCCCATGTGGAATGCCCGCGGGATGCAGGGAGATATATCCTTTGTCAATGCCTTTCCGGCTCATAAAGTCCCCATCGACATAGTAAAGCACCTCATCGGAATCGATGTTGGAATGGTTGTACGGTGCCGGGATACTCTCCGGATGGTAATCGTACAACCGCGGACAAAACGAACACACCACAAAGGCCGAGGTCTCGAATGTCTGGTGCACCGGTGGCGGTTGGTGCACCCGGCCGGTGATCGGCTCGAAATCGTGGATTGAAAATCCGTAGGGATAGTTGTAGCCGTCCCATCCTACCACGTCAAATGGATGGGTGGCGTAGGTCAGGTGGTGCAATTGCCCCTGTTTTTTCACCTTGATCAGAAATTCCCCTTGCTCGTCGTGCGTCTGAAGGTTTCGGGGCAGTTTGAAATCGCGCTCACAGAAGGGGGAGTGTTCCAAATGCTGGCCGAACCAGTTCCGGTAGCGTTTCGGGGTATGGATAGGATGATAACTTTCGGCCAGCCATAGACGGTTGTCGTCGGTATCGAAATCCATCTGGTAAATCATCCCACGGGGAATCACTAGGTAATCGCCATACTCGAAGGGAATCTCCCCGAGCAGGGTCTTCAGCGTTCCCGAGCCTTCATGCACAAAAATCAGCTCATCGGCATCCGTGTTTTTGTAGAAATAATCGGTCATGGATTGTCGGGGAGCGGCCAGGCCGACGTGCACATCCGAATTG
>JBAUIP010000172.1:0-5309 GCA_049683055.1 Pricia sp. | reverse complement strand
GATGTCGGCTCGTCACATCCTGGGGCTGGAGAAGGTCCCAAGGGTTGGGCTGTTCGCCCATTAAAGTGGCACGCGAGCTGGGTTCAGAACGTCGTGAGACAGTTCGGTCTCTATCTACTGCGGGCGTCAGAGATTCGAGCGGACCTGGCCCTAGTACGAGAGGACCGGGCCGGACCGACCGCTGGTGCACCGGTTGTCCCGCCAGGGGCATCGCCGGGTAGCTATGTCGGGACGGGATAAGCGCTGAAAGCATATAAGCGCGAAACCCGCCGCAAGATGAGATCTCTTTAAAGGGCCCCCATAGACGATGGGGTCGATAGGCCGCAGGTGCAGGCCCCGCAAGGGGCGAGCCGAGCGGTACTAATTGCCCGTACGGCTTGCGCAGGAAGGGCCCTTTCCGCAAGGGAAGGGGCCGGAAAAGCCTTTTGACGCGTCATATACCTCCAGTACCCCTTACCTATAGGATCCACGTATACCTTCCTAAGTTCCTCGAACCTGTCCCATTATTTTTATGTCATAAGATATCAAAGTTTCAGGTGGCCATGGCGGCGGGGCGCACCCCTTCCCATCCCGAACAGGGCAGTTAAGCCCGCCAGCGCCGATGGTACTGCCCGAGAGGGCGGGAGAGTAGGTCGCCGCCTTACCTCGAAAGTCCCCTTCACACCGGTGAGGGGGACTTTTTTATGCGCCGTTGCGGGATCCCGGGCCAAGACGGTACCAAAGTTTCTTCTCATTCCAGATATTTTCTAGTTTCGGGCAAAATCCTATAATTTCTTCACGTTCAGAGAATCTATTTCCCTTTTCAGTATATTTAGAAAAATTTAAGAAAATGCATAAATCAATATTATTTCTCCTTTTTCTCTTCATCCTGTCAATAACTACTGCCCAAGAAAGTGAAGTCAAAGCCTTGGTAGGCGGCACCTTAATCGACGGTTTTGGTTCCACACCCATAAAAAACAGCGTTATTATCATCGAAGGCGACAAAATAAAATCGGTTGGCACCATGGCCGATACACCGGTTCCCGAAAACGCGGAAGTAATTTCGACCGAGGGAATGTCCGTACTTCCAGGACTGTGGGATATGCACGTGCACACCATGATTAACGGCCATGCCGATTATACATACTGGGATAAAACGTATCCACCACTCTTCGAAGATGTCATTATGCCGGCATCCGCGCATCAACTGCTGATGGCCGGGGTGACCAGTGCCCGCGATTTAGGCGGACCGTTGGAGGAAAGTCTTGCTGTTCGTGATGCCATCAACAACGGAGAGATTCCCGGTGCTACTTTATATGTATCCGGGCCTTTCATCCAGCACGAGCCCTATCCCGGGACAGAGGATTTCAGGTGGGGCGTCAATGGCCCCGAAGATGGCCGAAAGAAAATCAAAAAGCTGGCCGATGCCGGAGTCGACGTGATCAAGTTGATTGATCAGGACCGAATGACCAAGGAAGAAGTTGAGGCCGTAATCGATGAGGCTCATAACAATAATCTGAAGGTGGTGGCCCACGGGCACCGCCCCGAAGAAATCAGGCGGGGACTGGAATTCGGCGCGGATTGCTTTGAGCATACGGGACTCTCATCATCTCCCCGATATCCCGATGATGTGATGGATATGATCAGGGAGCGTACCGCCGATATGAGCCAAGGCCCCATGTTCTGGTGTCCGACCGTGGAGGGTTTATACAATTATGAGTATGTGCGGGATAATCCTGAAAAATTGGACAACGATTCGTGGCATCGTGGTCTGCCCGATAGCGTAATCACAGATATCAGAAGGAGCTTCGCCCACCCCGACAGGCTTCCTTACTTTCAGCTGACCCCATCCCGAAAGCCCACCCTGGAAACGAAAATCAAGCAATTGCTTGATGCCGGAGTTGTGTTAATGGTCGGTACCGACAGCGGCATCCCAATGAAATTCCATAGCCAATCCACTTGGAACGAGTTGGACGTTTGGGTCAACGAATTTGGAATTAACCCGATGTACGCCATTCGCGGGGCAACCTACTGGCCAGCTTTATGGATGGGTGTCGCCGACAAAACGGGAACGATAACCCCAGGTAAAGATGCGGACATCATTGCCGTGAACGGTGACGTACTGCGATATATAAGTTTGCTTCAAGATGTAGATATGGTCATCAAGCACGGAAAGCGGTATAAGTAGATGTGCTTAATTTTGTTCATCGACAATCTGGTATCGCTAAACAATCACTAAATTTGTGTTTACATAATTCATGGTTAGGCTATTTTGAAATCCCCCCTATATTTTTTTGAATCAGTTATTTTAGTATTCATTTTGGTCGCAGTGATGGGATGCAGTCCCTCGTTTGAAGAACCTGAAGTTTCTTTGGATAATTATATTATTGAAGAGGATTTCGACCTAGAGATAATTGCTTCAGAACCCCTCTTGAACGCTCCTGTCGCAATCGATTTCGATGACCAGGGTAGAGTTTGGTCCGTACAGATGCCGGGCTACATGTCCAACTTGGAAGGCATGGGCGAGGATGAACCTTCCGGAAGCATCCGAATTCTGGAAGATAGGGACGAGGATGGCGTTATGGACCATGCTAAGGTGTTTCTCGACAGCCTCGTCATGCCTAGGGCCCTGGCCCATGTGTATGGTGGACTCCTTTACGCCGAGCCGCCCAATCTATGGTTCGTCGAAATGGAGAACGATAGGCCCGGAAAACGAACGTTAGTGGATTCGCTTTATGCTCCCGAAGGCAATCCTGAATATCAACCGAACGGACTAGTTCTCAACATTGACAATTGGATTTATAGCGCTAAACATCCTTATAGATATCAGCGAAATGCAGGCAAATGGCACAAAGAGCCAACTAGCCAACGGGGGCAATGGGGAATTACCCATGATAATATCGGCAGGCTCTATTACAACGATAATGCGAGACAACTTTTGGGCGATTATCTGTTGCCCAACCTATTGGTCCGCAACAAATATATCGAGCCCAGACTAGGCGTAAACAGGTTATTGACCGATGACCAGCGCCTATATCCATTACATCCCACAAGTGTAAACCGCGGCTATGCGCCCGGAGTGCTCGATAATGACAGTATTTTAAAAGAGGTAACCTCTGCATGTTCTCCTTTGGTATATCGGGGCAGTACGTTTCCGACCGAATATGACCAAAATGTGTTCGTCTGTGCCCCCGAAGGCAACCTGATCAAACGAAATCTTATCGCTTTTCATGGGGATAGTATAAGTGCCGAACAGGCCTGGCAAGGGAAAGAGTTTCTAGCATCCACAGATGAAGGCTTTCGCCCTGTAGCCCTTAACAACGGCCCTGATGGAAGTATGTACGTAGTAGACATGCATCGGGGAGCGATACAGCACTATGCCTTTTTGAGTCCCTATCTTAAAAAACAGCTGAAAGAGAAAAAACTGGATACTGTCTTGGGTATGGGTAGAATTCTTAGGATTTCCAACAAAAATGCACAGACCCCTTCCATACTGAATTTCGAAAATGCTTCTACCACGGAATTGGTCGAACGACTAAAGCATAAAAATGGATGGGTTCGGGATAGGGCCCAACATTATCTTATTTTTCAGGATAGACAGGACGCCATTCCACAGTTGGTTGCAATGGTTAATGAAAAAGAAAATCCCTATTCCCAGATACATTCCCTCCGCACCTTGGATGGCCTGGATGCCCTTTCTTTTGATATCCTCAAAGAGGCGGTCATAGAAAGTAAACCGGATGTTGTTGCACATGCCATCGTGCTGCTAGAAAATTTCATAACCGCTGAAAATGTTGCGCAGGCGGAAATGCTTTTCCAAAGCCTGTTGAATAGAAATGAAAAATCCATCGATCTCTATCTGGCCACCACTTTGGGAACATGGGCCAAAATTGACAAGGGTAGTTTTACTGCTATGGCCGGTAGGCTGTACCAGTCTTATCCAGAAAACCGAATCGTACAGGAAGCGCTCTTAAGCGGATTAGGGGAAACTGCAAAGGATTTCCTGGCAGAAATGGATAAGAATTCCGAATTCGAGAACAGTGATTTCCAATCTCAGATCACCAAAATACTGGAGCGAAAAAAACAGGATGAGCTCAATCCGATATACACGGAAACTGCCCAAACCATGGATACCCGTACCAAAGGCGCCAAGCTCTACCGGCAGATTTGCGCCGCCTGTCATGGTTATAATGGCGAAGGGGCGGAGGGATTAGCGCCTCCTCTAATGAATTCAGAATATGTGTCCGGTTCACCTGAACGACTGGCACTTATTATGCTGCACGGATTGACCGGACCGGTGCACGTCAATGGAAAAAGGTATGAAATAAATCAGGCCATGCCGGGACTCAGCGAAAACCCTGACCTTTCGGATAAGGATATTGCAGATGTTATCACTTACGTCACCAATGCATTCTCTAGAAAACCAAGCTGGATCAAACCGGAAAGAATAGATGAACTAAGAGACAAAAAACCCAAAGATGGTGGGGAATATACGGAGGAAGAACTGTTGCAATACGCCGCAGAAAAACCCCTTTCAAAATAAAATCCGATTTTAAATAAAACCTTTAGGTCCAATTCGAGCACCAAGCAGTCGATATGAAATTAACCGGGAAACGATTACTTTTTTTGCATAGGACTATCGTCTGCCTCCAAATCGCCGACCACATACTGCATCCCGTCCAAAAAGAACTGAAGTAGTTCGGGGTTTTCCAAGCTCTGAGCGTTGTGGGAGGGCGAACTATAAAAAACCCGTCCCTCTCCGAATTTTTTTATCCAAGCTACATAGGTAACAACTTCCTTCACGGGATTTTTCAATCCCTCTAATCGGTCTATTTCGATATATAACAAGGGCCTAAAATCATAATCGAAATAAGCATTGTTGAAAAAATAGGGTTCGTCGATATGGATGAAACCATCGCCGTCGAAGGCCTGCACCAACGGGTGGTCAGAATCCACTTCCCTGATATGCATTTTTTGTTGTTTGGGGTGGTAATCAAAACTGCCTCCCGTCATTTTACTAAACTCTTGTGAGTTATTCTGCACTGTTATTGCACCATGCATAATCATAAGTCCCCCGCCCTTTTCCACATAATCCATCAGGTTTTTTTCGTATTTGGCCGCACTCTCACCGATTAAAGAATCGGACAACGTAGTGTTTTGCTGTAATAAATCGGCAAAAAGATTGCGATCGGGACCGCTGGGGTTCGAATTGTTGAGAATGACCGCATCAAACTTCTCAAGATGGTCCTTTTCAAAATTAGCGATATCATAACCGTTGTGGATTTCGAATGCACCGGACTTGTCAGCGATTATTTTTAGTACCTCAATGT
>JBAUIP010000171.1:0-2630 GCA_049683055.1 Pricia sp. | reverse complement strand
GGAGGAGACCGTTAACCTTATCCCAGAAGAACCGGCGACGGCGCCCAATTACTGGTGTACCTGGTACGCCCAAAACTACTGGGTACAACGGGGTGGCGAGATGGAGGATCTCAATAAATTGACCAATACCGCGGCGCGGGAAGAACTTACCTACGACCACCTGTACAACGAAGAGGAGGGCTGGGTGACCAACTACCTTGAAGATGGGCGCGATGACTGGTATTTTCTTATCGACCACGGCTGGCAAACAAAGGAAGAATCGGAGCGGACCATTCCCGGTGCTAAGCCCTTTTTTTCGCTACAAATCGATGAGCGGGATTTTCCGGAGTACGCCGATGCGGAACCAAAAGAGGCCTTGCGATTGTTCAATGAGGAGATAATCACCAATGGATGGCGTGGATTGGGAATCTGGACTCGCGGAACCATAGATTCCGTTGCGGCCCAGACCATGGTCGAATGGTCCAAATACGCCGGAATTGAATATTGGAAAATCGACGGCGGCGGAATCGAGGACTTCTGGAGCTATAAGATTAAGGAAGAGATATTTCCGGAATTGACACTCGAATACGTAACCCCTGCGGGGAATATCAACCCGGACTGGGACAAGGCGGATCAAAAGGAATACCCCTCAGTTTTTGATGTGGGCGGTAGGGAGCAGGAAGACATGCTCAGGGTGCTTCAAAATTCCGACGTTTTCAGGACCTATGATGCCTCGCCCCTTTTGATGACCGTAACCACCTTGCGCCGTGTTCATGATATCTTAAAACAGACACAGGGCCAGTCCAAATATACTTCAACATTGAATGTGCAAGACGATTGTAATGCAGCCGCCGCACTAGGTTGTCTGGTCGCCAGTAAGCGCCATCCCAATTACATGGAACGTACCGTCGACGGTAAGGACCTCCATCATCAGCTTTCGGGCAAACGTCACATGCAGGGAAGAATCAATGAGGTCGAACGCTTCGGAAGATGGTCGAGAATCGCACCTGCCTTCCCAGCCGGGGAGGGCTCCTACCAAGCCTCCAACGTCGAGTTGGTCGACTACTATCCGTTTACCAAATATGACACTTGGAACAAATCGACCTATGGCAAGAACGTATATCAAAGTGCGCCCTCCATCATGGCGCGCAATATGCCATTGCCCGAAGTCGATATCGAAGGGGATGCACCCTATGTATTGGCATCCACCTATCCCAACGGTCCGGTCGGTATCACAACGGAAGGAAGGGTAAACCCCAAGGACCAATGGTACCATCCCCGAGCCAAGGTTACGGTCCAAATCAAGAACCCTGAACAACCTATCGGAATTTTTGGCCACTATGACCAATTGATATTAGAACTCGACAACGGAGAAAGAATGCCCAATGAGATTTGGGCCCAAGACCTATTGGCCGAAAAGGCTACCGATATCACTTCAGAGGTGGACATAAAGGAGGGAAAACTGATAATACCTGGTAAGCTGATAGACAAAATCGGTACCGCCGCCGGTGATGAAGGCGATATTTCTGCGCCCGGCCTAGTTCTAAAAATCGCTTATTGATTGCCAAGGATAAGTTAATCTTATTGATTGAAATCATATGAAGCTTGCCCCTTCTGGTTATCCGATCGAATGCTTTAGAAGGTTTTTGCATATGGGTATTTTCATATTTTAAGGATGATGATATCGTTTTAAGCCCACAGAACTCCTTTTGAGTTTTCTTTTTAGCTATAAATTTCACATTTTGCCCTTCGATATCCATTTTGGATTTTTGTGGCTAATAAAAAAATGAACCCTATGAAAACCATCATTTTAGTAATACTATTCTCCATTTTCTCAACGAATTCCTGGGCACAGGAAACCATCCAGATAGATTTCGATAAGGTTATAAAAAACGATGTAAAACCCGGTGCGGGATCGGCAAACCTTTGCTGGTTGATGGATTCCGATTTGAAAAGGCCGAACGATACAAAATCAATGCGTCAGGCTTTGAAAGAGTTGGGCACGGGTTCCCTGCGTTTTCCTTATGGCCATCTGGCGGATAATTACCTGTGGAATACCCCGCCCTTCGACGATGCCGAAAGAGGATTGCTGCCCAAGGTCGCCGCGCCATCCGACAATTCGAGGGTATGGGACTGGGCGACGAACGAGGACAATAGCTTTAAAGCGGCGATGGATTTTGATGAGTTCATGGAACTCTGTCAAGAAATCGATGCCAAGCCTCTCGTAGTTGTCAACGTTTTTTCTTTTAAATACGAAGGTGGCCCCACCTACGAACGGCTCATCGAAACTGCCGTGGAATGGGTAAAATATGCCAAGAAAAAGAATTATGATGTGACCTACTGGCAAATAGGGAACGAGGTCGACCATCATAAAGACCAGTTGACCATGGATGCCTATGTCGATTTTTACCAAGAGGTCGCTACCGCCATGAAAGCAGTAGATCCTGATATCCAAGTCGGCCCCGGCATTCTAAGAGACGTCGAATATTATAGAACACTGGTTTCAAAGTATCCCGACCTGATTGACTTTACCTCCTGTCATCAATATGCCTGGCCCTATATCAAGTCCAACTCCAACTATGAAAAGTGGAAGGAATTTGAGGACAAGTACATTCCCAATGTACTGAAAATGCAGGGGGTCGTAGCCCAAT
>JBAUIP010000170.1:0-6824 GCA_049683055.1 Pricia sp. | reverse complement strand
CCACAAATATACTAAAATTGGATTTAGTTCGTTGCGGTATCTGTGTGTACGGTAGGAAATTACGGGTGAGATACCAAAAAAAGTCCGCCCTGTAATCAATCGGGGCGGACTTCAGTCTCAATTAGGGGTGAGCGTTGGCTAATTACTCAAGGTCCAACCTGCACCCCAAGAATCGTAGTCGGTACCAGTGCCATTACCTTCGCCGGAAATAAGATCGGCTTCTTCAAAGGAGACTTCGGTATCGTTTTTGAATTTGTTGGTAACATCGGAAAAGGTGATGTCAATTAGTTGTAGGTTGTCATCCAAAACTTGTTGTCCGGTGGGGTTTTCGCCCGTATCGCCATCCAGATCAAAAGCTTCTCCGAAACCTTCGATAAGTACGTTGGTGAAAATTCCTGCCGTACCTGCTCTCAAACGGACCGCTTCGTAACTACCAAGGTCGACCGAGGTGCCATCTTGTACCGTGTTCTCAGAACCTTTACCCAAAATATAAAGGTTGGTCACTTCGGGAGATGAGAAAACAAGGGGATTGGAATTGTTCCCGATATCGGTATTGTATCCATCGGCTTCTATTGCTTTATCCCACGCAACGCCGTTGTGTTCGATGTATACGTCGGTAAGGGCTCCCGAAAATCCTTCTGTCCAATCCACTGAATCGTCTTGGGCGTTCAAGGCGGAGATAAAACTGGCATTGACGGTGCCTCCGAAAAATTCAAAGCCATCGTCTTTTCCTTCGAAAGCTTGAAGGTATTCCGCAACGGTTCCATTGCCCACTCCATAGAAAGAAAAAGCATTGTTTTCGGATTGCCCATCGGCGCTTCCTCCCGAATACTGAACCCGAACGTAGCGTAAAATTCCGGAGTCATCGTCGGCAGCATTTCCGCCGTAAGGAAGACCTGCTATTTCGGAAGTCGAAGTAGCGGTTCCAGCAACGGAGTTCACGGGAGCATTCCCTAAAATAATAAGGCCTCCCCAATCTCCCGCCCTGGGATTATCGGAATTCGAAGTCATAACAATCGGCGCATCGGCGCTTCCTTCGGCAATGATTCGTGCACCCTGTGCTATTGCCAAGTAAACGTCAGAACCGGTAGGCTCTGCCCTAAGGGTCATTCCAGCTGGAATGGTCAGGGTGGTGCCCGACTCCATAATCATGGGGCCATCGATGATGTACTCGTTGGCACTGTCCAAAACGAGATCTTCGGTAAAGGAACCGGAAAGGTTGATGGTTTCCCCATCGGTTCCGCCACCGCCGCCATTACCGCCGCCAGGGTTCGTAGTGGTATTATTGGTTATGGTACTGTTAATGATAATGTCGGAGGTGTCGTCGTTTCCGCAGGATGCTATCCAAAGGGCAGAAACCAGTGTCAAGCCAAGTACTATTCTATTTTTCATTGCTGTTTAATTTAAAAGGATTTAAAGTTTATCGTTGTCTGTCGTTTTGAATATTAAAAGTTGTATTTGAGGGAAACTCCTACATCGACGCCCCGTTTGAAGTCTTGTAGGATGATATTCTCGTTGTTGGTGATTTCCCGGTTAAGTTCAAAAGTGGGGTTAAGGATGTTCTTGGCACTTAGATTGACCTCAAAGTTTTCTCCGATAGGATTTTTCCAAACAAAATCCAGTGTTGGAATGCCCTTCTCGACAATATTGCCCAATTGTCCCGAGCCTAAGGCAAAAATCCGGTCCGAGTAATAGTTACCTACCAAGTTGATAATAGGCTTATAATCGCCAAACGCCGGGCTATAATTGATATCAGCGTTTGCAATCAGCGGTGAGGCACCTTGCAATTCATCGCTCTCCCGATTGAAGGTCGTACTGAACGCACCACTAATTTCGTCATAGAGATCTTGATCAGTGTACAAATAGGATACGTTCAGTCCAAAAGCCAACACGGGCTGCTCTTCGGCATCGACCATCAGGTTTTTTCTCAGCTCTACTTCTGCGCCATAAACGGTGGCTTTCTCCCCAGTACGGAAATAGCGCTGTGTACCGGTGGCGTCGTTCGCTACTACCAAGTTGACTGGGTCTTGTATGGTTTTGGCAAATGCTCCTGCGGATAGAATTTCGCTTCGGCCGAAGAACCATTCGTATTTTAGGTCGAAGTTGAAAATTTTGGAATAGGATACATCGGAGACATTATTGTAGTTCACGGTGGAAATCGGTTGACGCCCTAACAGGTCCGGGTTACCACCTATGCGCTGGGTAACGCCCTCGTAGACAAAAGGCGACATCTCTTTGAACTCGGGAAACGATACGGTTTGACTCGCCGATAGGCGTAGGTTTTGGTCTTCGTTCAAAGCGTATCTGACGTTCAGGGTAGGCAAATACAAAGGTTCGTTTACCTCATTGGTGCCTGGATTCAAATCGGGCCTTAGATTAATTACGTCATAAGAAATACTTTGGTTGAACGATTCGACCCTTAGGCCCGGTACGACCAACCATTTGTCATTGAAGTTGATTTCGGCAGAGAGGTATCCGGCATAAACATCCAGTTGGCCGGAATAAGTGTTTTCGGGGAGGCCGGGGGCACTGGTCTGGGTCAATCCCGTCAGTTCGGGACTGATAGGCCTGAATACATGGGTTTGGTAGCCTTCGCCGGAATCGTTCAAACCTGCCACGAAATTATCGAGGTTGAAGATGGTATTGAGATTGTTTACATCGGTAATTTCAAAATCACGGTCAATGTTCTTATAACCGTAGCGTTGGTTATCGAAATTACGCTCCTTGGTCCTTCCGTTGTAGCCGAAATTCAGTTTGACTTTTTCGGAAAGGGTGTAACCGAGATTGATTCGGCTATTGAGTTCCTCATCTTCGATGTTTTGAAAGTAGCGTTGGTTATTGAAGTTGTTCTGCAAACCAAAATCGGGGGAGGTAGTCGGGTCGCCGTCGAAGAGGGCGTCGTAGTTGTTCAAGGTGATTCGTTTCCGGTCAGGCTCGTGGGCAAAGACCGTGTTGTAGCCGATGCCATAATCCAATGCCCATTTTTCGTCGAAGATGTGTTCCCCGGTCAATTGGTTGACAAAGATGAGGTCTTGGTTGAACTGGGAATTCAGTTGAAAATATCCGGTATCGGAGTTGAGGTCTTGGCTGAAGCCCTGTCCATTTACGCCATAATATCCGACCTCATCGCTGGCACTGTTGATGGCCAAGGAGTTGAACTTGATTTTATGGTCGTTATTAATTTTAAAGGTGACGTTGGCCATGGCCGTCGAAGTAGTGTTGTGGACAAACCGCTCGACATCGGGAAAAAGGACATCCAAATTAGTACCATAATTGGCTTGACTTCCTTCATAAAATCTAAAGTTCGAACCGTAGGAAGCCGTGCCGAAGAAACTCAAAAGCGACTCGGAATCCTCTCCGAATAACTGAAAGGACTTCCCAAAGGAAATAGTTCCACCAGCGTTGACGGGAGCGATACCCGAGTGCTCCACGGGATCGACCCCATGCGATAGAATCACGGCAAAAGGATTGTGGTCGTAGCGGTTGTAAAATCCGAAGTAGCCTGTGCCCTCGTTCTTGACAAAATCCTTTCCGGCCGCGGCGCTGTTGATTCCCGAATTAATGGAGACATCGATAAAGCCGTCCCCGGAGTATTCCTGAGAGGTGATGTCCACGTTTCCCGCCGAAAAATCCCCGTAGAACTTACTGGAATAGGCCTTGCTCACCCCAATGTTCTGAATCACGTCCGAAGAAAAAAGGTCAAGGTCGATGTTTTTGTTGTTGATATCGTTGGAAGGTAGAGACAGGCTGTTCATAGTGGTATTCAGGTAGCGATCCCCGAGTCCGCGTACATACACATTGTTGGTGCCCTGTTGCCTCGAAATCCCCGAAATCTGTGCCACGGCGCCCGCGGCATCGCTGACCCCTTTACGGGCCAGTTCTTGTGCGCCTATGCTCTGCTTTATTTCTACGGCCCTCTTTTGGTCCAACAATAGTGCCGTTTCGGAATCTTTCCGTGCGGAGATCGTAACCACCACCTCATCGAGCGAGACCCCTTCCGAGGCACTCATAGGTACATTGACGGTAGTAGCTTTTCCCGCTTCCACCGCCACGTTGGGAATTTCAACGGTTTCGTAACCTAGATAACTGAAAACAACGGTGTAGGTTCCAGGATCAAGGTTGGCTATTTCGTACAATCCGTCAAAATCGGAAGTCGTGCCCTTGGTCGTGCCCTTGATCAGTACATTGGCAAAGGCCAGAGGCTCGTCGTTCACCTCTTTATCGGTTAAGGTTCCGACAATACTACCGGTGCCTTGTGCGCCAATCTGGAGGGCAGCAAAAAAAACCAAAAGACACGCTAAGCTATATTTCATGAAGTCCGTTTCTTAATTTTGCGCAAAGAACGCTAGAGGCTGTAAAGGTCGCGTTACCCTCATGTTAAACCTGTATTGCAATACCGTTACCTAAACGTTACTACATTAAATCAACGTTAAGCGGCTTTGGTGTACCCTTATAATCTTTATCTTCGACCAATCAATCAATTAAGAACACCATGAAAAAGAAGGATATCAAGATTCTATTAGTCGACGATGAGCCGGACATTCTTGAAATCGTCGGCTACAACCTGACTTCGGAAGGCTATCAGGTCTATACCGCCAAGAACGGGGTCGAAGGGGTCGCGATAGCCAAGAAAAAAGAACCGCACCTGATTATTCTCGACGTGATGATGCCCGAGATGGACGGTATCGAGGCCTGCGAGAAAATTCGCAACATCTCGGCGCTCGAAAATACCATAATCACCTTTCTGACCGCTCGCGGCGAAGATTACTCCCAAGTGGCGGGCTTCGACGCGGGGGCCGACGACTACATCACCAAACCCATCCGGCCCAAGGTCTTGGTCAGCAAGGTGAAGGCACTACTGAGAAGGTTGAAGGAGGGCGGCAATACACAGGATGATATTTTCAAGGTGGGCGATATTGTCATCAACCGCGAGGAATATAAGATTGTCAACAAGGGCGAAGAACTTATTTTGCCCCGAAAGGAGTTTGAACTGCTGGCCTTATTGACATCCAAGCCGAGCAAGGTGTTCAAGCGCGAGACGATTCTAGACCGGGTGTGGGGCAGCGAAGTGGTTGTCGGCGGCCGTACTATTGACGTACATATCAGGAAGCTGCGCGAAAAAATCGGGGAAGAGCACTTCAAGACGGTCAAGGGCGTGGGCTACAAGTTTGTACTGTAAGGGCATCCTGCCGTGCTACGAAACATCCCATGTATATCGCGTTGCTTTATTAGCATTCTCGCGCCGCGGTTTCTTCAAGTTGAACAAAAGCCTTCGCCTATCGCGTTTCTTTAGTCAATTCCCTCAGCAAAACTTTCGGTTCCTGTTATTTTGGTATTTTTGGGATGCGATTGACGGTCCGATTATCCGGCCATCCATCCCTGAAAATCAATCTCCTCATGGTCCGCTTTTCGATAAACGAATTAAAACCATCCTGTTTTGGCCATTAAACTGAAACGGTCCTATCGGTTCGCCCTTCGGTCGTCGTTGATGATTTCCCTAATATTTGCCGGGACGCTCGGTGTATTTCTATACTTTTCGGATGAATGGGATATCCTATTAATCATCATATCGGCCGTATCGCTTTTCATCCTAGCATTTGTCATCCTCCAGGTCCGAATCGAACGCTTCATTTACAGAAGGATAGAGCAAATCTACGACGATGTGAAGCTGCTTGAATCATCGTCCCTGACTTCCGGACCGATAACTACGGACATGCGAACGCTCACCGAGGAAATCGAAAAGTTTGCCAAGGACAAAAAAATTGAGATCGATACCTTGAAGGTGCGCGAGGAGTACCGGAAGGATTTTCTGGGCAACGTCTCCCACGAGCTCAAGACACCACTGTTCACCGTCCAGGGCTACATCGAGACCCTGTTGGACGGGGCTATGAACGACAAGAAAGTCCGTAAAAAATATCTGCAACGCGCCAGTAAGGGAGTCGAGCGGTTGATTTACATCGTGCGAGATCTTGATCTGATCACCAAACTGGAAGTGGGCGATTTGCACCTCGAAAAAGAGAATTTCGATATCGTTGAGTTGATCCAAAGTGTTTTCGACCTGTTGGAAATGAAGGTGGAAAAAAAGAACGTTTTGCTTACCTTCGATATGGAATACAACGAACCGATTTACGTTTACGCTGATCGGGACAAAATACAGCAGGTGGTGACCAATCTTCTGGTCAATTCCATCAAATACGGCCGGCGCGACGGTACTACTGAAGTAAGTGTCGAGAATCTGATCAAGAACAAAGTAATCGTCAGGGTTACCGATAACGGGGAGGGCATCCCTAAACGGCATATCCACCGGCTTTTCGAGCGTTTTTATCGGGTCGATCAAAGTGGAAGCCGCAGCGAGGGCGGTTCCGGTCTTGGGCTATCCATCGTCAAGCACATCATCGAGGGCCATGAGGAAAAAATCTACGTTGAAAGCGAGATTGATGTGGGGTCGGAGTTTTCGTTTACGTTGGAAAAGAGTAAGAGCGTGCCCGTATAAGGAGTACCTTGATATGCGACAGCGTCTCCCGAATAGGTAAAGGCGGATGGAGAAGTAAAAAAAGAGGATCTGCATTTTTTCAGACCTGGATATTTTAAAAATAATTTCGTGGGAAGCAAGAATAAGCTCAAACGCTTTAAGGAAAACGAACAGTTTACGAACGTCATACAACCGGACCGGGATGCGGTCAAATCAGGATTTTCTTTGCGGGGAAAGTGGGCGGAAGATCATTTTGGTAATGACAGGCCTATCGTACTCGAACTTGGGTGTGGCAAAGGCGAATATACTGTTGGACTTGCAAGACAATCCCCGAACAAAAATTTTATCGGTA